>NZ_JBFTLP010000011.1:0-123762 GCF_056396505.1 Arthrobacter sp. 05T410
CGCCGCTCGGGGACGAAGCCGCCGAGTTGCTTGCGGCGGTCCATCAGGTACTGGATCTCCGGGGAGTCCATGCCGGGGTGGTAGTACGGCGGCCGGTAGAGGTCCGCTTCGAGCTGGTCGTCCGTGATCGGGATGCGCAGGTGGTCGCGGAAGGCCTTGAGGTCCGCGAGGGTGAGCTTCTTCATCTGGTGGGTCGCGTTGCGGCCCTCGAAGTGGGTRCCCAGGCCGTAGCCCTTGACCGTGTGCGCCAGGATGACCGTGGGCTTGCCCTTGAACTCGGTGGCGGCCTTGTAGGCGGCGTAGACCTTGTTGTAGTCGTGGCCGCCGCGCTTGAGGTTCCAGATCTGGTCGTCGGTCAGGTCCTGGACCATTTCCTTGGTCTGCGGGGTCTTGCCGAAGAAGTGCTCGCGGACGAACGCRCCGGATTCGGCCTTGTACGTCTGGTAGTCGCCGTCGACGGTCTCGTTCATGATCTTCACGAGCGAGCCGTCYTCGTCCTTGGCCAGCAGGTCATCCCACTCSCGGCCCCAGACGACCTTGATGACGTTCCAGCCGGCACCGCGGAAGAACGCTTCGAGTTCCTGCATGATCTTGCCGTTGCCGCGGACGGGACCGTCGAGGCGCTGGAGGTTGCAGTTGATSACGAAGTTGAGGTTGTCGAGCTTGTCGTTGGCCGCCAGYTGCAGCAGGCCGCGGGACTCGGGCTCGTCCATTTCGCCGTCGCCCAGGAACGCCCAGACCTGCTGGTCCGAGGTGTCCTTGATGCCGCGGTTGTGCAGGTACCGGTTGGACTGGGCCTGGTAGATGGCGTTCATCGGGCCGATGCCCATCGAGACGGTGGGGAATTCCCAGAACTCCGGCATCAGGCGCGGGTGCGGATAGGAGGACAGGGCGTGCCCTTCCTTGGACTTCTCCTGGCGGAACCCGTCCAGGTCCTCCTCGGAGAGCCGGCCTTCCATGAAGGCGCGGGCGTACATGCCGGGGGAGGCGTGGCCCTGGAAGAAGACCTGGTCGCCGCCGCCGGGGTGGTCCTTGCCGCGGAAGAAGTGATTGAAGCCGACCTCGTACAGGGTCGCGGCGCCGGCGTAGGTGGAGATRTGGCCTCCGACGCCGATGTCCGCCCGCTGYGCCCGGTGCACCATCACGGCGGCATTCCAGCGCAGCCAGGCRCGGTATTTGCGTTCGATCTCTTCGTCGCCAGGGAATGCCGCTTCCTGGTCGACCGGGATGGTGTTGACGTAGTCCGTGGTGGTGACCATCGGAACACCCACGCTCTGCGCGCCGGCCCGCTGGAGCAGGCTTCGCATAATGTACTGGGCACGTTCGGTGCCTTGTTCCTGAATCAGGGTATCCAGGGACTCCAGCCATTCGGCGGTCTCTTCCGGATCACGATCAGGCAGCTGGTTTGTCAACCCGCTGAGGATATGGGAGGTATCTTCTCCTGCAGCCACGTCCACTAGCCGTGCGGGCTGATGGATGCGTAGCCGCCCTATGGACCCGTCCCCGTATTTCACGGGCATACTGGTTGTGTGACGAAGCGCTGCCCGGCAGCCTCCGGATCGTCCTGTGTGACGCAGAATATGGCGGATCGCGGTGCCAACAGCTTGAAGCGAGAGCCCAAAGGGTGTTGGCTTGGAGTAATGGAAATCACTAGTGCCATTGAAAACATGAAGCAATTCAAAAAGCATAGGAGCAACACGTGAGCGAGGCCGACGCCGCCACTTCGGTAAATGTGGCGGAGAAACTGGGTTTCAAAGACGGGGACCTGATTCAGGAATTCGGTTATGACGACGATGTCGACTTCGACTTGCGGGACGATATCGAAGATCTCACGGGCTCTGAGCTTCTCGATGAGGACGATCACGAGGTGGTCGATGCCGCCATTCTCTGGTGGCGGGCAGGTGACGGAGACCTTGTGGACACGCTGGTCGATTCGCTGACCACTCTCACCGAGGGCGGCGTTGTCTGGGTCCTGACTCCCAAGTCCGGCCGGGACGGCTACGTCTCGCCCGCGGACATCCAGGATGCCGCGCCTACCGCAGGGCTCCACTACACCACCTCCGCCGGCGTCTCGAAGGACTGGAGCGCCACCCGGTTGGTCACGCGGAAGAACAAGTGACCCAAGCGGTCCAGCACGAGGCCTCCGGGCCGGGCTCCGCCGTGAGCCCCGTTCCCGGTTCCGTTCCCGGCGTCGGCGATGCCGCGCCGGATTTCGAGCTCGCCAATCAATTCGGCGAACCGGTGCGCCTCTCAGACTTCCGCGGCCGCAACGTCGCCATAGTCTTCTACCCGTTTGCCTTCTCCGGGATCTGCACCGGGGAACTGTGTGAAATCCGGGACAACCTGGCACTGTTCGAGGATGCCGACGCCGCCGTGCTGGCAGTCTCGGTGGACAGCAAATTCGCCCAGCGTGCCTATGCCGAAAAGGAAGGCTACGGCTTCGATCTGCTGGCCGACTTCTGGCCGCACGGGGCCGTGGCCTCGGCTTACGGTGTGTTCGACCCTGACAGCGGCATGGCGCTGCGCGGCACCTTCATCATCGACGCGGCGGGAATCGTCCGCTACGTCGTGGTGAATCCGCGCGGCCAGGCCCGGGACTTCGCCGAATACCGGGCGGCCCTCGCGGGACTCGGCGGGAGCTGATCCGGTGAGGCAGCGGCGGCCAGGAATCGGCATGACCGGGTTTGCCAGCCTCCCGCCGGTCACGGCCGCCGGGAGCGCCGCGGAACTCCAGCGCACCGAGTTGGAGGCCCTGCAGGACATCCATGGCCTCCTGTCCGGGGAGCAGTTCGCCGTGCTGACGGGTGCCGGCCTGAGTACGGATTCAGGCATCCCGGACTACCGTGGGCCCGGCGCCGCACCGCGGACCCCCATGACCTACCAGGAATTCATCGGCGAGCCGGGAAACCGGCAGCGCTACTGGGCACGCAACCACATCGGCTGGTCACATCTGCGCAGGGCGGATCCGAACGATGGCCATGCCGCTGTAGCCCGGCTGGAGCAGCGGGGGCTTCTCACCGGCCTCATCACCCAAAACGTGGACCGGCTCCACGAGGACGCCGGCAGCGTCAACGTCGTGGACCTGCACGGCCGGTTCGACCAGGTGGTGTGCCTGGACTGCCACCGGCGGTTCAGCCGCCGGATGCTGGCCGGTGTCCTGGAAGAACTCAACCCCGGGTTCCTGGAACGGGCGCAGGCGGCCGGGGTGGTTGAAATGGCACCGGACGCCGATGCCGCCGTCGAGGACGCCGAACTGATTGGATCGTTCATCGTCGCCCGCTGTCCGGCCTGCGGCGGCACCCTGAAACCGGACTTCGTGTACTTCGGGGAAAACGTGCCCAAGGACCGGGTGGAGCGCTCGTACGCCATGGTCGACGCCGCCCGGGCGCTCCTGGTGGCCGGCTCGTCGCTGACCGTGATGAGCGGCCTGCGTTTTGTCCGCCACGCGGCGAAGCAGGGCAAAGCCGTGGTCATCATCAACAGGGGACCGACCCGCGGGGACGGCCTCGCCACCATCAAGCTGGAGGCAGGCGTCAGCGGGGCCTTGACCTGGCTCGCCGCCGAGCTGCCGCCCCTGTAGCGACGGCCGGGCCGATTGGCGCTTGGCCGGTGACATCCGGTACAGTAGCTGTTCGTTGGTTGAAGCGCTGAGGCGCGGAAACCGCGGTTTGGGTCTTTAGCTCAGCTGGTAGAGCGCCACGTTTACACCGTGGATGTCATCGGTTCGATCCCGGTAGGACCCACCACAGAAAACCCCGTCTTTCCGGACCACACGGTCCGGAAGGGCGGGGTTTTGTGCGTCCCGGCGGGGGATGCTGCACGGCCCGAAAATGTCAGGGCTCCGCCCTACTGTGACGGGCATGGAACACGTGATGGTGAAAACAGGCCCGGACGGGCGGCCCCTGGCGGTAGTGCGCGGGGGCAGGGAATGGTTGATCGGCGCCGAGCCCGTGCGTTGGTTCGAGCGGGTCAGCTGGTGGGAGGCCGAGCGCCGGATGCCCAAGGGCCTGAGCCGCGTGGATGTCGAGGTCTGGCAGGTCCAGGCGAGGCTCGGCCGCAACCGCGGATCTGCCCTGACCACCATGGAACTGATCCGGGATGGCCTCGGTGGGGGCTGGCGGCTGCGGGGGGCCGTTGCGGACGCCGCGTAGGCTGCCTGCGCGGGCAACAATCGCCCGGCCCGGCCCGCTCAAAAGGGGACCCCGGACCCTGGAATCACCCGGGCATTGGAAAAGCCTTCCACCGCGACTATTGGGGGATGCCGCGGTGGAAGGCTTGTAATGAATATACCGTGAACGCTTGGAAATGTGAAACACCGGCGGTGTTTCTGCGCGCCAGAATTACGCCAGTCGATGGCCTAATCGCGGCCCCCGGGAGTCCGCCGCCTAGGATGTTTTCATGACCGCCACGAGTGCCCGCCGAATCGCCAGAGTCCGCCCGCTTTCCCCGGCTGCCGGGGACGAAAACTTCTTCGTCGCCAACGACGCAGCGGACTTTGGCAGTGCGGCCGGCAACGTGTGGACGGTGACACCCTCTCCGTTCCCGGGTTCTGCCGCCAATGCCGGCAGCCTGCCCCGCAGCGGTTGGGAGGTCGGCGCGACAGTGGAGGAAGCGTCGTTTACGTTCCTCGCGCCCTGTGTCCCGGCCAACGTCCTGGGCATGGCGCACAATACCGGTGCCGCCGGTCGCGGGCTTCCGCCGCAGGCCTTCCACAAGGCGTCCACCAGCGTGGTCGGCCCAGGGGACGCGGTTGAACTCCGGCCGGGCGTGGGACGCGTCGAGCCGGAGGCCGAACTGACCCTCGTGATCGGGAGCAGCGCCCGCGGACTGACGCCCGGCAACGCCATGGGCGCGGTCCTAGGCTACACCATAGGAAATGACGTCTCCGCCAGGAACCTGCAGGAATCCGATCAGCTGTGGATCAGCGCCAAGAGCCAGGACACGTTCACGCCCGTGGGGCCCTGGATTGTCACGGACCTGAACGGTGACGACCTGGCGATCGGCATCAAACACAACGGTCAGGAACTCCAGGCAGCCAGCTCCGCCGACCTTGGCTGGAAGGTCGAGGAAATCCTCGCCTATCTCACATCCTTCATGACCCTTCACCCGGGTGACCTGGTGCTGACGGGATTCCCCGCCGAGTGTGCGCCGATCGTCCCCGGCGACACCGTCACTTGCCACATTGCCGGCATCGGCGAGCTGACGAACCCCGTGGTGTCTGCCGCCTAAGGGGCCGGCGGTCCCCGACGAGGCCCGCCGACGGGGAGCAATGGATGCACGGGCCCTGCCGGTCCCGGTTCAGGGCGCCAGACATTATGATGGTTAGTGTTCAGCTGACTGGACGGCATTCGAACGAGTGGCGCGGCGACTTGCGCGCGATACCTGAAGGAGAATCATGGCCGATTCCCGAGTTTCCCGACCCTCCGACGGATTGGGGAGCGCGTCACCCGCGCCGGCTGTTACCCGTGCCGCCGCCGTGCTGGAAGCCCTGGCGGCATCCGCGACCGGACGCCTCACGCTCAGTGATCTGTCCCGGGAACTGGGAATCCCGAAGTCCTCCACCTCCAACCTCCTGCTCGCGCTCGAGGAGGCGAGGCTGATCAGCCGCCAGGGCGCGGAGTTCACCCTCGGCCGGAAGTTGGTTGAGCTCGGCGCTGCGTACCTCAGCCGCCTCGACGAGGTCCAGGAGTTCTACCGCTTCTGTGAACAGGCCCCGACGCTCTCGGGAGAGACGGTCCGGATCGCCATGCTGGACGGAACAAATGTCATCTACCTGGCCCGCTACGAAGGGCACCCGGCGGTGCGCCTGACGTCCAATATCGGCGACAAGATGCCCGTGTCCCTCTGTGCCGTGGGCAAGGCCCTGATCGCACGGCTGCATGACCACGACGTCGACGAGATGTTTCCCGACGACGCCACCCTTCCGGTCCTGACGCCGAAGTCGCTGCGCACGGGTGCCGAGCTCAAGGCGCAGCTCACGCTCATCCGGGAACAGGGGTATGCGTTCGAGGACGAGGAATCCACCACGGGCGTCGTGTGCCTGGCCGTCGCCGTCCCGACCCGGGGCGCACACGGGCCCAGCCTAGGCCTGTCGGTCACCGCGCTGAAGGCCACTTACTCGCAGGAGCAGGGCGCCCTGATGGTGAAGGAACTCCAGGACCTCGCCCGGTCCCTCGGCAATCCCATGGGCTAGGGGCCCGCGCCGCTGGGCGTTTCGGGACGCCCCGGAATAAAACTGATTATTCATTGGCTAGCCGATCACTATGCTGTACGCTGTTCAGCATAGTGATCGACTCCTTGGGGTTGCTCACACCCACCAGACCAACGGGGGTCTGGAGTGTTCTTGAGGGAGTGCTTGTGACAACTAGTACTAATACACCGCTCGCTGAAGCGGACGGCGCCGTCGTCGATCCGGAACAGCTGCGACGGGCAACGCTTGCCAGCTCTGTGGGCTCCGCGCTGGAGTACTACGACTTCTACATCTACGGGCTGGCCTCCGCCCTGATCTTCGGCCCGCTGTTTTTCAAGCCACTCGGCGAGGACGGGGCCCTGATTGCATCCTTCGCCACGTACGGTGTGGGCTTCGCGGCCCGGCCCTTCGGCGGGATGGTCTTCGGCTACATCGGCGACCGGTTCGGCCGCAAGATGGTCCTGATCCTCACCATCGGCCTGATGGGGACCGCCAGCTTCGCCATCGGCCTGCTGCCGACGTACGAACAGGCCGGCATGCTCGGCGCCGTTCTTCTGGTGACGCTGCGCATCCTGCAGGGACTGGGCGCCGGCGCTGAACAGGCGGGCGCCACCACGCTCATTTCCGAAGTCGCGCCGCGCCGCCGTCGTGGCTTCTTCGCGTCGCTCCCGTTCGTCGGCATCCAGCTGGGGACCCTGCTCGGCGCCGGAACGTTTGCGCTCATTGCCATGGCAGACAAGGCCGTCCTGGAGGGCTGGCTGTGGCGGGTGCCCTTCCTGGCCAGCGTGCTCCTGGTTGTGGTGGCCATCTTCATTCGGCTCCGGCTGAAGGAAACGCCCGTCTTCCAGGAACTGGAAAAGCACAAGAGCGTGGTCAAGAACCCCATCGGCCAGCTGTGGAAGCACTCGAAGAAGAACGTGCTGATCGGCATCGGCCTGCGGATGGGCGAAAACGGCAATTCCTCGATCTACTCCGCGCTGCTCATCGCGTTCCTGGCGGCCAAGGACGGCGTTTTTCCCGGCGACAAGTTCATCGGTCCGGTCGGCCTGCTCATCGCCGCGGGCTTCGCGGCCGTCATGGTGATCACCTTCGGTGCGCTGTCCGACAGGTTCGGCCGGGTGCCCGTCTACCGCTACGGCGCGCTGTTCCAGGCGCTCATCGCGCTGCCGGCGTTCTACCTGGTGACGCTGGGCAATGTCACGCTGGTCTGGATTGTCATGGTGGTGGGCATCGCCCTCGGCGTTCAGTCCATGCTCGGCCCGCAGTGCCCGCTGCTGCCTGAACTCTTCGGCTCGCAGTACCGCTTCACCGGCGTGGCCATGAGCCGGGAGCTCTCCGCCGTCCTGGCCGGCGGCCTGGTCCCGCTGGTCGGCGCCGCGCTGCTGGCCGCCACGGACCATTCCTGGCTGGTGCTCGCCATCTACTCGCTGGTCCTGGCGCTGATCTCGTTCGTCACCACCTTCTTCACGCCCGAGACGGTGGGACGCGACCTTCTCCTGACGGAGGATGCGCGCTAGGCGGGATCCGGGCTGCAGACCTCCGTCCGCGCAGCACAGGCCGTGGCCCCTTCCACCCAGGAAGGGGCCACGGCCGTTTCTGCGCCACGGAATACCCGCGTCGACGGGCAAAATACCCGGCGCGCCCGGATCCCGCGGCGCAGGCACGGTCCCGCGTCGCTTGGGCGGAACCTGCCTCGCCCAACGCTAAGGGCGGCCCAACCGTTTCCGGTGGGCCGCCCTGTGTGCGCTGCGGCGCTGGTGCAGTGCGGAAGAGTGGACTCAGTAGAAGTGCACCGTGTCCACCAGGTGGGGGAGTTCGCCACCGTCGAGGTAGGTCCGCAGGTTGCTGCAAAAGCGTTCGGTGATCAGCCGGTTTTCGGCGGCACTGAGCGCCGAGGTGTGCGGGGACACCATCACCCTGGGGTGGTTCCACAGCGGGCTGTCCTGCGGCAGTGGCTCCACGGCGAAGACATCGAGGCAGGCATAGGAGACCTGGCCGTTGCCCAGGGCCTCCAGAAGCGCCTCTTCATCGACCACGGTGCCGCGGCCCACGTTGACGAAGACTGTTCCGGGCTTCATGGCGGCGAAGACGTCGCGGCTGAAGAGCTTCTCGGTGTACGGCGTGCCGGGCAGGGTATTGACGACGGCGTCTGCGGTGCCCAGCAGGCCGGCGAGGCCGTCGTTGTCCGTGACCGTCTCGATCCCGTCGATGGCCTCCACGGTCCGCTTGGTCCCGCTGACGCTCATGCCCAGGGCGCGGGCGATCCGTGCGGTCTCGAGCCCGATCTCGCCGAGCCCGGTGACCACCAAGCGGGAGCCGTTGACCAGGCGGGTGGGGGTGCGGAGCTCGGGCCAGAGCTTGGCCGCCTGGTCCTGGGCCAGCTCGGCGCTGCGCTTGAAGCCGTTGAGGATGCCCAGGGCGGCGAACTCGGCGAGCGGCAGGGCGTGCACCCCGGCCGAGGTGGTGACCCTGAACTTCTGCAGCGTCGCGGCGTCCAGCCCCGATGCCTTTACGGCACCGCCGGCGCCGGCCGCCATGGCATGGATCCACTCAAGCCGGGGATTGCTGCCGGCGATCCGGGCGAGGCCTGCCGGGCTTTCGTTGGGGAGCCCGTACAGGACCTGGGCCTTGTTGAGCATGTCCCAGTAGCGCTCTTCCTGCTCCGGCGTCCGGCGGAAGTCCGGGTCACCCGCATGGTCGGCGGGAAAACGTTCCGGCGGCAGGAGCTCGGGGTCGTAGAGGACGGTCACGGACGGATCTACGGCGCGGATGCGGTCCACCAGCTCTGCTTCGAGTGGGACGGCGATCGCGACGGTGGTTTTGGTCGTCATAGTGTTCATCATACTGAATGGAGGCTAGGATGCTGAACAGAATTCCAAGATTAACCACGACGAAGTGAGGCAACGCATGGAGATGGACCGCAGGGAGGCCGGGTTCGTCGGCCTCGGCCTGATGGGCGCGCCGATGGCCGCCAACCTCCTCGCGGCGGGATGGACCGTCACGGCCTGGAACCGTTCGCCGGCGGCGCTGGACGCCTTCGAGACCCTGGGCGGCTCGCGCGTGGCCAGGGTCGAGGCGCTCCGCGACCAGCCCGTCATTGTCTTCATGCTGCCGGATCTGTCCGACATTGAGGATGCGAGTGCCGCGCTCCTGGCCGGCTGGACCGCCAGCCCGCCCGCGCCCGGAACCGCCGTCGTGGTGATGAGCAGCGTGTCGCCGGCCGGCGTGCGGTACTTCGGGGCACGGGTCGCGGAGGCGAGCGGGGGCAACGCCGTCGTCGTCGATGCGCCGGTCAGCGGCGGCACCAAAGGCGCGGCGGACGGAACCCTCGCCATCATGGCGGGCGCCAGCGACAGCGACTTCCGCCGGCTCCTGCCGCTCTTTGGCGCGATGGGCAGCACCGTGCGGCGGCTGGGACCGCTGGGATCGGGGTCGCTCGCCAAGGCGTGCAACCAGCTGATCGTGGGAACCACGACGGCGGCGCTCGCCGAGGCCGCGGAGCTCGCCGAACGCTCCGGCATGGAGGTGCCCGCCCTTTACGAGGTGCTCGCGGGCGGACTCGCGGGCAGCCGGGTCCTGGACATCGTGGGGCCACGGCTCGCCGCCAGGGACTACGAGCCCACCGGGCCCGCCAAGTTCATGCACAAGGACCTCTCCTTCGTGCTCGAGAGCGCCGCGGCCGCGGGTGCCGCAGTGCCGATGGCGGCCGCCGGCGCCGAGCTCTACGCTGCCCTGCTGCGCCAGGGGCTGGGGGACCGGGACCTCGCCGTCGTGCGGCAAACCATCGCCAATCTCAGCGACAACGCACGTGACAACCCCAGCGACAAGCCAACAGCCAACACAGCAGCAAAGACCAATGAGGATCAGTGAACCATGAGTGGACTTTTTGACCTGACCGGGCGTGTGGCCCTGGTGACCGGTTCGAGCCGGGGGATCGGCAACGCCCTGGCCCGGGCCCTGGCCGGCGCCGGCGCCACCGTGGTGCTCAACGGCATCAACCCCGAGCGGCTCAAGGCCGCCGAGGCCGCGATGGCCGCGGACTACGCGCCGGGCCGGGTGCACAGCTGCGCCTTCGACGTCACCAGCGACACCGGGGCCGCCCAGGGCATCGCCTGGGTGGAGGAGAACGTCGGCCCGCTGGACATCCTGGTCAACAACGCCGGCATCCAGCACCGGGTGCCGATGCTCGAGCTCGACGTGGCCGACTGGGAACGGGTCATCTCCACGGACCTGACCAGCGCGTTCCTGGTGGGGCGGGAAGCGGCCCGGCACATGATCCCGCGGGGCCGGGGCAAGATCATCAACATCTGCTCGGTCCAGACCGACCTCGCCCGGCCCACCATCGCGCCCTACATCGCGGCGAAGGGCGGCCTGCGGAACCTGACCCGGGCCATGACCGCGGAATGGGCCGCCTCGGGCCTGCAGATCAACGGGATCGCGCCGGGCTACATCCACACCGAGATGACCCAAAACCTCGTCGACGATGAGCAGTTCAACGCCTGGATCCTGGGCCGGACCCCCGCGCACCGCTGGGGGACCGTGCAGGACCTGGCCGGACCCGCCGTGTGGCTGGCCTCCGACGGGTCCGACTTCGTCAACGGCCAGACCATCTTCATCGACGGCGGAATGACGGTGGTGGTCTGATGGGCGGCGTGGCAGCACTTCCGGCCACGGCCGCGGCGGTGGTGGCCCACGCCGCGGGCGACCTGCGGATCGAGGACATCCCCGTGCCCGCGCCGGCGCCCGGTGAAGCCGTCATCGACGTGGCCTTCGGCGGCATCTGCGGCTCCGACCTGCACTACTGGCTGCACGGCGCCGCGGGCGAATCCGTCCTCAAGGCTCCCATGGTCCTGGGCCACGAGATCGTAGGGACTGTGATCCGCGCCGCCGCTGACGGCTCCGGGCCGGGGCCCGGCACGGCCGTCGCGGTGCATCCCGCCACGCCGGGCCCGGGCGGCGCCCGGTACCCGGCGGAGCGTCCGAATCTGTCGCCGGGCTGCACGTATCTGGGCAGCGCCGCACGCTTTCCCCACACCGACGGAGCGTTCAGCCGGTATGTGAACCTGCCGGCCCGGATGCTCCGGCCGCTGCCGGCGGGGCTGGACCTGCGGACCGCGGCACTGGCGGAACCGGCCAGCGTCGCCTGGCACGCCGTGTCGCGCGCCGGCGACGTGGCGGGAAAGACGGCGCTGGTGATCGGCAGCGGTCCCATCGGTGCCCTGGCCGTGGCCGTGCTCAAACGCGCCGGCGCCGGCCGGATCGTGGCCGTGGACATGCACGAGCTGCCGCTGGAGATAGCCCGTGCTGCGGGGGCCGACGCGGTCCTCAAGGGGGACGACGCCGGGGCGATCGCCGCGGTTGAGGCGGACGTCGTCATCGAGTCCTCGGGCAGCCACCGGGGCCTGGCCTCGGCGATCACGGGCGCGGTCCGTGGCGGCAGGGTGGTGATGGTGGGGCTGCTGCCTTCGGGCCCGCAGCCGGTCCTGATCTCCCTGGCCATTACGCGCGAGTTGGAGCTGGTGGGCTCCTTCCGCTTCAATGACGAAATCGATGAGGTCATAGCGGCGCTCGCCGACGGCTCCCTGCGGGTGGACCCCGTGGTGACCCACACCTTTGGCCTGGACCGCGGACTGGAAGCGTTCGAAATCGCCAGGAACTCGGCTGTTTCGGGGAAGGTGTTGCTGGACTTCAGGCGGGCCCCTGCGTGAGGAGCGCCGCCGTCGGGCCCGGGACGGCCAGTGGCGGGTTAGTGGCGCTCGACCGGGACAAACACCCGTGGCTGGTTCTTCCAGCTCGGCTCCATCTCCGAGATGGTCTCGCGCATGATCCGGTTCGAGGCCTCGCGGGCGGCGGCGGCATTCCCGGCGGCGATGGCCTCGGCGACCTCCACGTGCCAGCGCAGCGCCGTCTCGCGCGGGTGGTCCGGCATCAGGCCGTGGATGGTGCGGCCGGTCAGCGTCTCGGTCACCTGGCCCACCATGTTGGCGAACATCTCGTTGCCCGAGCCGGTCAGCAGCAGGGAATGGAACAGGATGTCCAGCTCGAGGAACCGGGGCACGTCCCCGGCCTGCCCGGCGTCGCGCATGGCGTGCGAGATCTCCACGAGTTCGCGGCGGAGCTCCTCGGGGGCGTTGGCCGCGGCCAGTTCGGCGGCCACCGGCTCGACGGCGGTGCGGAGTTCGGCCAGGGAGCGCAGCTGGGCGCCGCGGCCTTCGCCGGCCAGCCGCCAGCGGATCACGAGCGGGTCGAAGGGGTTCCACCGGTTCGAGGGCAGCACCCGGATGCCGACGCGTTTGATGGTCTCCACCAGGCCCAGGGACTGGAGGACCCGGACCGCCTCCCGGACCACCGAGCGGGAGACCTTGAGTTCGTCCTCAAGGTGCTCGGCAAGCATGACGTGCCCGGCCGGAAGCTCGCCGGCCACGATCCGGGTCCCGAGGTGCTCAATGGCACGGTGGTGGAGGCTGGTTGACATAGTCGTAAGCATAATGCGGTGGGCCCGGTCCGGGCCGACCGGAGGGGCGGACGCCGGTGATCATAGACTGTTTATGACGCGCAGCATTCCGCTCCGTGGGCGCGGCTTTCCCGCGGCCCGCGGAAATACATATGGTTTAAGGACAGCCGCAATCCTCAAGAGTGGGTTCCGCCCTCCGCGGCGCAACCTGCCGAGTCCTAGATGAACGTCTGAGACGAATCGCCGTACACGTGGTCTACAGAAATCATCGTGTACAAAAATGAATTGGAGTTTTTGATGTCAGCACACATCGGTGTTACCGGCCTCGCGGTGATGGGGGCCAACCTCGCACGCAACCTGGCCCGGAACGGCTTCACCGTTGCCCTGCACAACCGGTCCGTGGAAAAGACAGACACCCTGCTAGCCAAGTATGGCGATGAGGGCGACTTCATCCGCACCGAGACCCTCCAGGAACTCGTTGATTCGCTGGAGAAGCCGCGTCGCGTGCTGATCATGGTCAAGGCCGGCAAGCCGGTCGACTCCGTGATCGAGCAGCTCGAGCCGCTGTTGGAAGCGGGCGACATCATCATCGACGCCGGCAACTCGCACTACGAGGACACCCGCCGCCGCGAGGCTGCGCTCGCCAAGAAGGACCTGCACTTCGTCGGCATCGGTGTCTCCGGTGGCGAGGAGGGTGCCCTCAACGGCCCCTCAATCATGCCGGGCGGTTCCAAGGAGTCCTACGACGCCCTCGGCCCGCTGCTGGAAAAGATCGCCGCGCACGTCGACGGCCAGCCCTGCTGCGCCTGGATCGGCACCGACGGCGCCGGCCACTTCGTCAAGATGGTCCACAACGGCATCGAATACGCCGACATGCAGGTCATCGGCGAGGCCTTCGACCTCCTGCGCTCCGGCGCCGGGATCGAACCGGCCGAGCAGGCCAAGATCTTCGAAGAGTGGAACAAGGGCGACCTCGCCTCGTTCCTGATCGAAATCTCCGCCGAGGTCCTCGGCCACGTCGATGCGAAGACCGGCAAGCCGTTCGTCGACGTCGTGGTGGATGCCGCCGGCCAGAAGGGCACCGGCCGCTGGACGGTCATCTCCGCCCTTGAGCTCGGCTCCCCGACGTCGGGCATCGCCGAGTCTGTCTTCGCCCGGGCACTGTCCTCCCAGGCCGAGCAGCGCGTGCTGGCACAGGAGCTGCTGGCCGGCGGCGAGGCCGCCGTCGAGGTCCCCGAGAGCTTCGTCGAGGACGTCCGCCAGGCGCTCTACGCCTCCAAGCTGGTCTCCTACGCCCAGGGACTGGACATGCTCACCTCCGCGGCCAAGGAATACGGCTGGGACCTGAAGCTGGATGAAATCGCCTCGCTGTGGCGCGGCGGCTGCATCATCCGCGCGGAACTGCTCAAGGAGATCACCAAGGCCTACGCCGCCGCGGAGAAGCCGGCCAACCTGCTCTTCGCCCCGGCGTTCACCAAGGCGATCGCCGAAGTCCTCCCGGCCTGGCGCCGGGTGGTGTCCACCGCGGTGCAGCTCGGCATCCCGGTGCCGGTGTTCTCCTCCTCGCTGGCCTACTACGACGGCCTGCGCCGCAAGCGCCTGCCGGCCGCCGTCATCCAGGGCCAGCGTGACCTCTTCGGGGCGCACACCTACGGCCGCGTCGATGCCGAGGGCACGTTCCACACCCTCTGGGGCGAGGACAAGTCCGAGATCGAGGCAGTCGACACCCACTGACCCACCCCGTTCCGACGCGACGGCCGGTACTTTCCAGATACGCTGGGAGGCGCCGGCCGTCCGTGTTTCCGCACCGCTCCGACCCCAGGAGTTCAGCGCCCAAGGAGTTCAACTCATGCCCCAGCCCGTAGCGTTTGTCACCGGAGCCTCCACCGGCATCGGCTTCGAAACCGCGAAAAAGCTTGCCTCGGCCGGCTTCACGGTCTATGCCGGGGCCCGCCGGGTTGAGCTGATGGAGCCGCTGAAGGCATCCGGGGTCAAGGTGGTGGCACTGGACGTGACCGATGAGGCCTCGATGAGCGCCGCCGTCGGGGACGTGATGGCCGCGCACGGCCGGATCGACGTCCTGGTCAACAACGCCGGCTACGGGACGTACGGTTCGCTCGAGGAGGTCGAACTGGCTGAGGGCCGGCGGCAGTTCGACGTGAACGTCTTCGGCCTGGCGCGCATGACGCAGCTCGTGATCCCCGCCATGCGGGCCGCCCGTGCGGGCAGGATTATCAACATCTCATCGATCGGCGGCAAGATGTACGAGCCGCTGGGCGCCTGGTACCACGCGACCAAGTTCGCCGTGGAGGGCCTGAGCGATTCGCTGCGGCTCGAACTCAAGCCGCACGGTATTGATGTGGCCGTCATCGAACCGGCCGGGACGCAGTCCGAGTGGGGCGCCATTGCGGCGCAGGGGCTGCTGGCCAGCTCCGGAAACGGCCCATATGCGGCCCAGGCCAAGGTGGTGGCGGCGGCGCTGGGCACCACGGACAACCCCGCAACGTCGTCGCGGCCCGAGCTCGCGGCCGAGGCGATCCTGCACGCAGCGACCGCCCGGCGGCCCAGGACCCGCTACCCGGTGGGTGCCAGCGCCCGCGGGATCCTGCTGCTGCGCCACCTGCTGCCGGACCGGGCGTTCGACGCCGTCCTGTGGAACATCTACAAGCGGTTCCCGGGTAGGGCTGCCTAGATACCGGTTCGGTTGGGAGCCGGTCGGGAGCCGGTCTAGATCCGGTATTCGATCAGGTACTCGGCCGGGTCGACGGCGGGCTTGGTCTCGCGCTGCGCGTCGCGGTGCCGCCAGGTGGCCGGCACGCCGGTGACGATTGATTCGGCCGGAGCGTCCTTGACCACCACGGCGTTGGCGCCGACGGCGCTGTCCCGGCCGATGGTGATGGGGCCCAGGATCTTCGCGCCCGCGCCGATCACCACACGGTCCTCGATGGTGGGGTGGCGTTTGATCTTGGCGAGCGAGCGGCCGCCGAGGGTCACGCCGTGGTAGATCATGACGTCCTCGCCGATCTCGGCCGTCTCGCCGATGACCACACCCATGCCGTGGTCGATGAAGAAGCGCCGGCCGATGGTCGCGCCGGGGTGGATCTCGATGCCGGTCAGGAACCGGGCGAGCTGGGAGATCAGCCGCGCCGGGAACCGCAGCGCCGGGTTCTGCCACAGCCGGTGCGTCAGGCGGTGGAACCAGATCGCGTGCAGGCCGGAATAGGCGAAGAAGTTCTCAAAAGAACCTCGAGCCGCCGGGTCGTGGGACCGGGCGGCGTCGAGGTCTTCCTTCAGTCTTGCGAAGAAGCTCACAAAGACCTTTCTGGGCAATCGTGGGTCAGCGGACTTAGCCGCGGATGTCGTCGTACAGCACGGTGGAGATGTAGCGCTCACCAAAGTCGCAAACCACAGCAACAATGAGTTTACCGGCGTTCTCCGGACGCTTGGCGAGCTCCAGGGCCGCCCAGACGATGGCGCCGGAGGAGATGCCGCCCAGGATGCCTTCCTTGATGCCGAGTTCGCGCGCCACTCGGACGGAATCTTCCAGCGTGGCGTCGATGACCTCGTCATAGACGTTGGTGTCCAGGATGTCGGGGACGAAGTTCGCGCCGAGGCCCTGGATCTTGTGCGGGCCCGGGGCGCCGCCGTTGAGGATGGGGGAGTCCTTCGGCTCGACGGCCACGATCTGGACCTCCGGCTTGCGTTCCTTCAGGACCTGTCCGACGCCGGTGACGGTGCCGCCGGTGCCGACGCCGGCGACGAAGATGTCCACCTTGCCGTTGGTGTCGGCCCAGACTTCCTCGGCCGTCGTGCGGCGGTGGATCTCCGGGTTGGCCTCATTGGCGAACTGCTGGGCCCAGATGGAGTTCTCCGTGTTGGCCACGATCTCCTGGGCTTTCTCCACGGCGCCGCGCATGCCCTCGGAACCGGGGGTCAGGACAATCTCGGCGCCGTACGCGCGCAGCATGACCCGGCGCTCGGTGGACATGGTTTCCGGCATGGTCAGGATGACCTTGTAGCCGCGGGCCGCGCCCACCATGGCCAGGGCTATTCCGGTGTTGCCGGACGTGCCTTCGACGATGGTGCCGCCGGGCTTGAGTGCACCGGACTTCTCGGCGGCGTCAACGATCGCGACGCCGATCCGGTCCTTGACGCTGTTGGCCGGGTTGTAGAACTCCAGCTTGACGGCCACGGTGGCGTCAAGGCCTTCGGTCAGCCGGTTCAGACGGACCAGCGGAGTTCCGCCTACCAGCTGGGTTACATCGTCATAGATCGGTGCCATGTATGTATGCCTGTCTTTGAAGAGGGTTGACTGAGGTCAGCCTAACGAGCGCCTACAGGCCCTAGCTAAGCATTAAGCCATGCAGAGTAATATTTCCTCGCCTTGGCCAGCTTGGGGTTAATGATGACCTGGCAGTAGCCCTGCTCCGGGTATTTGGCGAAGTAGTCCTGGTGGATTTCCTCGGCCACATGGAACTGGGGCAGCCGGCTGACCTCGGTGACGATCGGGTGCCGCCACAGGGCCTGGTTCCGCTCGATCGCCTCCTCGAACAGAATCTTTTCCTCGGTGGTCTCGTAGAACATCGAGGAACGGTACTGGGTCCCGACGTCGTAGCCCTGCCGGTTCAGCGTCGTGGGGTCGTGGAGGGCGAAGAACATGTCCAGGATGACCTCGGCGGGAATGACGTCCTCGTCGAACGTCACTGCCACCACCTCGGCGTGGCCTGTGGTCCCGGAACACACAGAGTAGTAGTCGGGGCTGCGGTCATGGCCTCCGGTGTAGCCCGACACGACCGAGCTGACGCCCTTGGTTTTCTGGTAGACGGCGTCGAGGCACCAGAAGCAGCCTCCGCCGAGGACAAAAGTTCTCATGATCTCTTCAATGGTTCGAGGGCCCCGATGATTCCCCACCCAACTTACGAGAGTGTTACGAGTGACCGGGCCGCCCGCGGATAGGGTAAAAATGGGGGTATGGAACCTGTGAACACCGATGTTTCAGCGGAATCCGACCGCCCTGCTGCCGCCGTCGACGCCGGTACCGGCACCGGGGAGGACACCGGCGCCGCGACGCTGGGCCTGATCCAGCTGGCGGTGGAGGAGCTCTGGCCCGAATCCCTGGCCGAGGACTGGGACGAGGTGGGTCTGGTGGCCGGCCACCCGAACGCCGAGGTGCGCCGGGTCATGTTCGCGGTCGATCCGACAATTGACGTGATCGAGGAAGCGATCGACTTCGGTGCCGAGCTGCTCATCACGCACCATCCGCTGCTGCTCAAGGGCGTGACGTCCGTGGCCGCGAATACGGCCAAGGGCAAGGCCGTGCACCGCCTCATCGAGTCCGGGACCGCGCTGCTGACCGTGCACACCAACGGTGACTCCGCCGTCGGGGGCGTTTCCGACGTCCTGGCCGACGCGCTGGGCCTGCAGAACGTGGCCCCGCTGACGCCGGCCGCGAACGGGCTCCCCGAGGAAGGCATCGGCCGCGTCGGTGACCTCGACGAGGTCCTGACGCTGGGTGATTTCGCGGCCCGCGTGTACGGCATCCTGCCCTCGGTGGCCGGCGGCGTGCGTGTCTCGGGGGACCGGGACGGGCTGATCCGGCGGGTGGCTGTCTGCGGCGGCGCCGGCGATTCCCTCTTCGGCGAGGTGCGGGCGAGCAACGCGGACGTCTACGTCACGGCGGACCTGCGGCACCACCCGGCATCCGAAGCCCGGGAGGCGGCGGTCAACGACCGGCCGTACCTGATCGACGTTTCCCACTTCGCCAGCGAATGGCTGTGGCTGCCTGCGGCCGCCGAAGCGCTGGGCAATGTGCTCACCGACCAGGGCCACGACGTCGAGATCCGGGTCAGCACCACCAACAGCGACCCGTGGGACTTCATTCTGACTCCGGGCTAAGCCTGGCGTGCGAGGGGCCCCGGGTGAGCGTAGCGAGGCCGGGGAGTACGCTAGGCGCTAGAGTCTAAGGAGCGCCGGGACGGTGCCCGGCTTCGGCCGGATTGGATTTAGCGGAGGTAAATAGTGGCCAAGGCAGCACCGGCGGAACAGTTGAAGTTGCTCGAATTGCAGGGACTCGATGCCAAGCTCAAGTCCTTGTCCAACCGCCGGCGAAGCCTTGAAAGCGATTCCCGCATCACGGACCTGGAAGCCGCCCTCAGCGTGGCCAACGGTGAGCTCGGTGCCGCGAAGGTGGCCGTCCACGATGCTGAACTGGAGCTCAAACGCTCAGAGGCCGACGTCGAGCAGGTCGCCTCCCGGATCGAACGCGACGAGGCCAGGCTCAACAGCGGCACGGGGCTGTCCAAGGACCTCGTCGCCCTGCAGCGGGACCTCGTCTCCCTGAACAAGCGCCGCTCGGACCTCGAGGACGTGGAGCTCGAAGTCCTCGAACGGCTCGACTCGCTCCGCGCCCGCCAAGGGGCGCAGCAGCAGATTGTGGACGACATCCAGGGCTCCTTCGGCTCCATCCGTGCCGAGCTGGACGAGCAGCTGGCCGAGATCGCCGCCGAAGCCACGGTGGTGCGCGGGCAGCGTGCCGAGTTCGCCGCCGGACTCGACGCCGGAATGCTCGCCGTCTACGAGAAGACCCTGGCCAAGCGTGGCGTCGGCGCTGCCCGGCTCTTCCACGGCACCTCGGAAGGCTCCGGCATGCACCTGAGCCCGGGCGACCTGGCCGAGATCAAGGCCGCGGCCGAGGACGACATCGTGTTCTGCCCGGACTCCGGCTGCATCCTGGTGCGCTCGTCCGAGTGGGCCTAAGCACCCGCCTGCGCGTCAGTTCGGCAGGATGATGTTCAGGGTGTGCGGCTTCCGGGCCGTGCCCTCAACGAGTTCGGCAACCCACTTCTCCGCCGCCGCCTTCTGCAGCTGTGCGGGGGTTTGGGGCGCCTTGCCCCGGCGGCTGAGCAAATGCCGTGCCAGTTCGCCCCGGGTGTGCTTGGCAAAGTGACTGACCACCTTGCGCACGCCGGCGGTCTCGGTGAAGACGTTCACGGCCACCGTCTGTTCCGGCGGGGGAGTCCAGGCCGCGGCGTAGGTGCTGGACCGGCAATCCACTAACAGCTCACCCGTAGTGGCCGCCGCCAGGGCGTCGTTCAGTTGAGGCTTCCAGAATGAGGCGAGCCGTCCGACGTCGGGCAGCGAAGTCCCCATCGACAGCCGGTAGGCGGGCACGCGGTCGGCGAAGCGGATGGCGCCCCACAGGGCAGAGACCACCAGCACCGATTCGTCGGCCTTCCTCCGCTGCGCCGGGGTCAGCGTGTTGTAGCCGAGGGCGTCAAAGAGCACCCCGGAATACACCTGGTGGGCCGGGGCGGCAGGTTCCGCGTGCAGCCGTGTATTGCGTTCGACGTCGGCGCTCAGTGAAGCGCCGACGCCCAGCAGCGCCAGCGCGTCCTCGTGGGCGCTGACGGTGCCGAGCGCCTCCAGGACCTTGGCGCGGGAGCTGTTGAGGGCGGGAAAGCTCAAGGCGCCCCAGTCGGCGGCGTCTCCGCGCACAGCGGGAGTCTTGCCCTCGGAGGGCGGCAACAGAATTAGCACCGTACGATCCTACCGGCGGCGCGTGCCGTGGGTTCCGGGATAATTAGGTCTGGCGGTCGGGGCTACGCGGCCTTGATCGGTGGTGCCGGCGTCGTTGTCGGTGCCTCTGGCGTCGCCGTCGCCGTCATCGCCGTCATCGCCGTCTTGGCCACATGGTCCTCGCGTGCCAGGAAAGCGGCCAGTTCGGCGATGGTGCTCATCAGGGGCGCTGGGAAGACGACGGTTGAGTTCTTGTCCACCCCGATCTCCACAAGGGACTGAAGATTCCGCAACTGCAGGGCGACCGGGTGGGCCATCATCGTGTCAGATGCCGCGCCGAGCGCCACGGCGGCGATCGCCTCTCCTTCGGCCGAAATGATCTTGGCCCGCTTCTCCCTCTCGGCCTCCGCCTGCCGGGCCATCGCCCGCTTCATGCTCTCCGGGAGCTGGATGTCCTTGAGCTCGACGAGCGTCACTTCGACACCCCATTCCAGGGTCATCGCGTCCAGGATTATCCGAATGTCGCTGTTGATGCGCTCAGTCTCCGACAGCGTCTGGTCCAGGCTGTGGCGGCCGACCACTTTCCGCAGGGTGGTCTGGGCGATCTGGTTGATGGCCGCGGCCACGTCTTCGATCGCCACGACGGACTTCACGGAGTCGATCACCCGGTAGTACGCCACTGCCGAGATATCGACGCTGACGTTGTCCTGGGTGATGATGCCCTGTGACTGGATCGGCATTGTCACGATCCGCAGGCTCACAAGCTGAAGCCGGTCCACCACCGGGATGATGAACCGCAGGCCGGGCATCCGTACCGCGACCACCCGGCCCAGGCGGAACAGGACGCCCTGTTCGTACTGGCGCACAATCTTGATCGACATCTTGGCGAGAATAGCCACCAGGACGATGGCCAACAGCCAGATGATGATGGCGGTCCAGTTCATCGGGATCACTCTTCCTTGACTAGCAGGAACCCTGCTTAAATTCTCCCACCGGCAGCCCCGAAAGGCCGCGGTGCGGCTGTGCCGGCCGGGAGAACGTAGAATGGACAGCGGATGGGTTGACCAGGCGGCCGCGCGTCACGCAAGTGGCTCGAGGAACGTCCGGGCTCCGCAGAGCAGGGTGGTGGGTAACGCCCACTCGGGGTAACCCGCAGGCCAGTGCCACAGAGAACAGACCGCCTGCATGCGGCGTGTGCGTGCACAGGCCACAGGGCAGGTAAGGGTGAAACGGTGGTGTAAGAGACCACCAGCTTCCCGGGTGACCGGGAAGGCTAGGTAAACCCCACCCGGAGCAAGGCCAGACAGGACACGTTTGAGGGCTGCTCGCCCGAGTGTTCGGGTAGGCCGCTGGAGGGCGTCGGCAACGGCGTCCGTAGATGGATGGCCGCTACTCCCGCGCCGGCAACAGCGCGGGAACACAGAACCCGGCGTATCGGTCAACCCATCCACCCACTTGGCCCCGTCCGTTCCGCCGTGTGCCGCCTACCGGCGGCTGTGCACGCCAGCCCCGGATGCTTGACATCATGGCCGCGGAACTAACACACTTCAATCAACGCTTCAAGGAGCGGTAGCTTCGGCGATGGTTGAGGAGTCATAGTGCCGGACGATGCTGAGTACGACTATGTGATCGCCGGGGGTGGTACCGGCGGCAGCGTTCTGGCTGGCAGATTGAGTGAAGACCCCTCAGTCCGTGTGCTTCTGCTCGAGGCGGGCAGGCCCGACCGCCATCCCTTCATCCATATGCCCGCGGGCTTCCCGAGATTGAAGGGAGGACCGTACCAGTGGGCATATAGCAGTGTTCCGCAAAAGCACAGCAACGGCCGGAGCATCCCGCTCCCTCAAGGCCGCGGGCTTGGCGGCGGCGGGTCCATCAACTCCCAGGTCTTCACCCGGGGAGTGGCTGGGGACTACGACGGGTGGGCCGGGGACTATGGATGTGAGGGCTGGTCCGCCGCCGAGGTGTCCAAGTATTTCATTCGCTCGGAGTCAAACACCAGGCTCTCCGGACCCCACCATGGAACCACAGGGCCGCTCGGCGTCTCTGACCTCCGGCGTCCGCACACGCTCTCGGCGGCATTCGTGCAGGCGGGCCAGGAGTTCGGGCTGCCCTACAACAGCGATTTTAATGGGGCGAAGCAGTTGGGCGTTGGCTTCTACCAGACCACCACCAGGAATGGGCGCCGGTGCAGCGCAGCCGTCGCGTATCTGAAACCCGCGCGCAGGCGGCCCAATCTCACTGTCCGCGTCAACGTGACCGTCTCCAAGGTGGTCATCAAGAATGGCCGCGCCGTCGGCATCCAGGCGATTGAAGGCGGAGTCGCGCGAACCTACGGTGCCCGGCGCGAGGTGCTGATCGCCAGCGGCGCGTTTGGCTCGCCCAAGTTGCTGCAGCTTTCAGGCATCGGCGACCCGGCAGACCTTGCTGCCGCCGGCATCGACGTGATCCACGCCCTGCCCGGGGTCGGGAAGAACCTGCAGGACCACCTTGACCTGGACATCATTTACGAACTCACCGATGACCACAGCCTGGACCGGTTCAATCGGGTGCGCCCGGCGACAATGCTGGCGGGCCTCGAGTATCTGGCTTTCCGCTCGGGACCGTTCGCGTCCAACCTCGTCGAGGCCGGTGGCTTCAGCTACGCCAACACAGATGAGAAGACCCCGGACCTGCAGTTCCACTTCCTGCCCGCGGCGCGGTCGGAGCCGGGCATTGCGTCGCTGCGGCCCGGATTCGGGGCGACGCTCAACTCGTACTTCCTGCGCCCCCGCAGCCGGGGGACAGTTCGCGTCGCGTCCTCGGATCCCACAATGACACCGCTCATCGATCCGAATTTCCTGGCGGATGACTACGATCTGGAGATGACGATCGCCGGGGTGCAGCAGAGCCGGCAGATCATGGAGCAGTCATCGATGGCAGCGTTCATACAGAAGGAGCACATCGGCGACGGTTCCCTGGTGTCAACCCGCGACCAGTACGTGAATTTCGTCCGCTCCTACGGACGGACCTCGTACCACCCGGTCGGCACTTGCGCCATGGGTACCACCGACGATTCCGTTGTCTCCCCGCGGCTGAAGGTCCACGGGCTGGAGGGATTGCGGGTCGTTGACTCCTCGATCATGCCCCGGCTGGTCAGTGCCAACACCCAGGCACCCACCATCATGATCGCGGAAAAGGCCGTCGACATGATCCTTGAGGACGCAGTGGGGCTGACGCCCGGAGCGGATGGTTTTGCCGACTTCGACGTGGCCCCGGACAGTGTGTGAGTCAATTCACGCGCAACAGGCACCCCACCCTGCCTGGCCGCCCGTAGAATTGATGGTGAACGTAGAAGTTCTGCCGCCGGGTCTGCGTTCGCAGCCGGCGGTTTTTCTTTGCGCTCGATGAGGCGCCCGGGGTGGACCGAATCCCCGCCGGTGCCCGGTACCGGACACCCTCCGGCGGCCGACTTCCCCCTACGAGGACGTAGGGGGTGGATTCTAGGAAGGTAGTTCTGTGAGCCAGACGTCAGATTCTTGTCTTGATACGTGGATGGGCCGTGAGGCACTCGCCGAGGCGATGATCCCCGTGATCGGCCGGCTGTACCGCGAGAACAACGTGGTGACCTCCATCCACGGACGCAGCCTGATCAACAAGTCCACCATGAATATCCTCAAGGCCCACCGCTTCGCCCGCCGGATGAGCAAGGAAGAATTGCGCCTCGAGGAGACCGCCCCGCTGCTGGAGGCCCTGACCAAGCTGGACCTCGGCGCCGCGGCGATCGACATTGCCCGCCTCACCGAGAAATACCGCGCCGAGGGCGACGGCGCCAGCCTGGATGAGTTCCTCCGCGCCGAACTCGCCGAGGTTGTCGGCAAGCGCGGCGGCGACGACCGGACCAGCACCGACGTCGTCCTCTATGGCTTCGGCCGCATCGGCCGGCTCCTGGCCCGGCTCCTGATCGAAAAGGCAGGCGGCGGCCACGGCCTGCGCCTGCGTGCCATCGTGGTCCGCCGCGGTTCCGACAACGACCTTGCCAAGCGCGCGAGCCTGCTGCGCCGCGACTCCGTCCACGGCTCCTTCGAAGGCACCATCAAGGTTGACCTCGAAAACGACACCATCACGGCCAACGGCGTCCAGATCCAGGTCATCTACTCGGACAACCCCTCGACGGTGGACTACACCGCCTACGGCATCCAGGACGCGCTCGTCGTGGACAACACGGGCCGCTGGCGCGACGCCGAGGGCCTGTCCCAGCACCTGTTGAGCAAGGGTGTTGCCCGCGTTCTCCTCACCGCACCGGGCAAGGGCGAGTTGAAGAACATCGTGCACGGCATCAACCACGGCACCATCGACGACTCGGACACGATCGTCTCGGCGGCGTCCTGCACCACGAACGCCATCACCCCTGTGCTTAAGGCGATCAACGACCGCTACGGCGTGGTGCACGGCCACGTGGAGACGGTCCACTCCTTCACGAACGACCAGAACCTGATCGACAACTTCCACAAGGGCGACCGCCGTGGACGCTCTGCCGCGCTGAACATGGTGATCACCGAGACCGGTGCCGCCAAGGCCGTGGCCAAGGCCCTGCCGGAACTGCTCGGCAAGCTCACGGGCAGCTCCATCCGCGTCCCCACCCCGGACGTCTCGCTGGCCATCCTGAACCTGAACCTGGAGAACGGCACCACCAAGGACGAGGTCAACGACTACCTGCGGGAAATGTCGCTGCACTCCGAGCTGCGCAAGCAGATCGATTACATCGATTCGCCCGAGGTTGTCTCCACGGACTTCGTCGGCTCACGCCGGGCAGGCATCGTCGACGGCCTGGCCACCATCTCCAACGAGAAGAACCTCGTCCTGTACGTCTGGTACGACAACGAGTTCGGCTACAGCTGCCAGGTGGTCCGCGTCATGGAGGAAATGGCCGGGGTCAACCCGCCGTCCTTCCCCGCCAAGGACGCTGCGTCCATCCTCGAGGCCGCAGGGCTGCCCGTCGAGGTCTAGTCAGGGCGAATGTCCCTGACCGGGACATGTTCCTCCTTTCCCGGCCGATGCACTGGAATCGGCCGGGAAAGGGAACCACAATGGAGCCATGGAACCGAACCCGGCTGTTGAACACGAGACCACCCTGGAACACGCGCTGGACGTCGCGCGGAGCAACGCGAAAGAAGCGAAGCGGCTGCTGGACGACGCCCTCGTCAAACGCCAGTCCGGTGAAGTCAACGACGACCGGGTGACCCAGCTCCAGGGCCTGCTGGATCTGGCCAACGAAGACCTGAAACGGGTCACACGGGAGCAATAGGCCCCCGCGTTCCGCCACCGGTCCCCAACACTGTGGACAACCGCCCGAGTGGCATGGCGTCCGCATAGGCTCAGGGCGTGCAGCCAAAACGCCGCGAGCGGCCGCCCACATGACCGTCACCTGGATGGATTTCCGCCGCGCCCGCCGCCACTCCCGCCAGGCCTGGATTCTCCTGGCCGCGGCCTGCTTGGCCGTCCTGGGCGGTCTGGTCTGGTTCTTCACGGCTGGCCAGTTTGCCGCCGCGGAGCCGCAAATCGCCGGCCCCCGCGAGGCCCCCGTCATTGCCCGAGGGTGGATGAACGCGGTGGACGCCGTCCGGGCCGTGCCGCAGGGAAGCGCTGCCGGCGTGCTCGACACCCTCGCGGTCAAGGGACGGTCGGCGAAGAACAACTATGACCGGGGCGCCTTCGGCCAGGCGTGGCTCGACGTCGACCGCAACGGCTGCGATACGCGCAACGACATCCTCCGCCGCGACCTGGCGGCCGCCGAATTCGTCAGTGGCTCCCGCTGCCAGGTGGCCGGCGGCACGTTCCAGGAACCGTACACCGGCCGCATGATCGTGTTCCGGCGCGGCGCCGAAACCAGTGCTGCGGTGCAGATCGACCACGTCGTGGCGCTGGGGGACGCGTGGCAAAAGGGCGCCCAACAGCTCACCTCGCAGCAGCGTGAACACCTGGCCAACGATCCGCTCAACCTGATCGCCGTCGACGGTCCCGCCAACCAGGACAAGAGTGCCTCCGACGCCGCCACCTGGCTGCCGCCAAACAAGGCTTTCCGCTGCCACTACGTCGCCCGCCAAATTTCGGTTAAGGCGGCCTACCGGCTGTGGGTTACTGCGGCAGAGAAGGAGGCGATGAAACGGATCCTGTCCTCGTGCCCAGCGCAACAGACGATCGTGCCGCGCTGACGCGCCCGTCCCGGCTTCGGGCTGGAGGACCCTTGCAGCCGTTCTGATGCACGGCGAGAATGGGCGCGGCGGGACAAACCGCGCGCCCCAAATGCTGGAACGGAAACCATGGCACATCGCACGGACAAATCAGGCAAGGGGCACGCCGGCCACAAGAAGGGCTCCGCACGGCGGCCGGCCCGGCTCGATGCCGGAATCTACGAGGCCGAACTTCTGCGGCTCCAGGCGGAACTGGTTGCCCTCCAGGAGTGGGTCCGGAGCACCGGGGCGCGGGTCCTCATCATCTTCGAGGGGCGGGATGCAGCCGGCAAGGGGAGTGCGATCAAGCGGGTCACCGAGTACCTGAATCCGCGGTTTGCCCGGATAGTCGCCTTGCCGGCGCCGACTGAGCGCGAACGCGGTGAATGGTACTTCCAGCGCTATGTGGCGCATCTGCCGGCCGCCGGGGAAATCGTCCTGATGGACCGCTCCTGGTACAACCGCGCCGGCGTCGAACACGTGATGGGCTTTTGCACCCCGGCGGAGCACAAACGCTTCATGGCCCAGTGCCCGGTTTTTGAACGGCTCCTCATCCAGGACGGCATCCTGTTCTTCAAGTACTGGTTTTCGATCAGCCATGGGGAACAGGAGCGGCGGTTCAAATCCCGGATGGATGATCCGATGCGGCAATGGAAGCTCTCGCCGATGGACCGGGAGGCAATCCTGCGCTGGGAAGACTACTCAAGGGCCAAAGACGACATGTTCGTACAGACAGACACCGCGGAATCTCCCTGGTACGTGGTGGAAGCCGAAGACAAACGCCGGGCAAGGATCAATCTCATCGCCCACCTGCTCTCCAGCATCGACTACACCGAAGTACGGACAGAACAGGTGACCTTGCCGGAGCGGCCGAAGGCCGTCAACTACACGCGCCCGCCGCGGGAACTGTTCCGCTACGTCCCGGACTTCGCGGCGAGCCTCGAAAGGCCGGCCAAGGACTGAGCAGGATCGATTGGCTCAGTAGACTGCAGCATGGACATTGTGAAATACGTGACACCGTTCCTTGGCGCCTGGCAGGGACAAAACCGCTTGCGGCTCATGCCCACGGACGAATACAAGGCTTCGGCGGCCACCGCCACGGTGACGGTGACCGCCGCACACTTCGCGAGTGTCGCCTACACCTGGTCAGACGGTGAGAGCCCGCAGGAAGGCCTCCTGATCCTGGCCGGCGGCGCGTCCGGCGCGGATCCCGCCACCGCTGTGTGGCTGGACTCCTGGCACACGGGCAAGGCGCTGATGCAGTTCTCCGGCATTGTGGGCGGCGACGGTGTCCTCCGGCTCAACGGCTCCTATGCGGCGCCGAACGGCCCGGACTGGGGCTGGCAGATCCACCTGCACCCGGCGGACGGCTCGGGCGGACGCATCACCATGCACAACCTGGTCCCGGGCGAGGACCCCTATCAGGTGGTGGAGCTGGTACTCGACCGGTAGGGTACCGGCATGGACATCATCCTCGTACCCGGATTCTGGTTGGACGCCTCGTCGTGGGCGGACGTCACCCCGCCGCTGACCGCGGCCGGGCACAAGGTCCATCCGTTGACCCTGCCGGGCCTGGAGTCGGCGGATGCGCCGCGCTCCGGGATCGGCCTGCGCACCCACATCGACGCCGTCGTGGAGAAGATCGATTCCTTCGACGCGCCGGTGGTCCTGGTGGGCCACTCCGGCGGCGGGGCCATCATCCACGGCGCCGTCGACGCCCGCCCGGACCGGGTGGCCCGGGCTGTCTACGTGGACAGCGGACCGCTGGGGGAGGGTGGGGTCATCAATGACGAGCTCCCGGCCGACGGCGACGAGGTGCCGCTGCCGCCGTGGGAGCTCTTCGAGGACCA
Source organism: Arthrobacter sp. 05T410 (assembly GCF_056396505.1). Classification (NCBI taxonomy): domain Bacteria; kingdom Bacillati; phylum Actinomycetota; class Actinomycetes; order Micrococcales; family Micrococcaceae; genus Arthrobacter; species Arthrobacter sp. 05T410. Next base: position 28,219 of record NZ_JBFTLP010000011.1, read on the forward strand.
GGACCTCACCGACCTGACCGACGAGCTGCGCGCCATGTTCCGTGCCCGTGCCATCCCGCAGCCCCGCGGCGTGGCCCAGGACCGGCAGCAGCTCTCGGATGAACGCCGCTTCGAGGTTCCGGTCACTATCATCGCCTGCGAATTCCCGTCCTCGATGCTGACGGAAATGGTTGCCGGCGGCCACCCGTTCGTGGCGGAGCTCGGACGGATCCGCCAGGTCGACTATGTGGACCTGCCTACCGGACACTGGCCGCAGTTCACCCGGCCGGCCGAGCTCGGCGCCGCGATCCTGGCCGCCGTCGACCGCACCTAAAGGAACCGGCTGGCCGGGTCACTGCTGAACTGGGGAAATCCCGCCGAAATTCCCCACCTTTGGGACCCGCCGCCGGCGCGTCCCGCCAAACCGCCGGCGATTTCCTGCGCATCGGCGTCAAACGTGGGGAAATCCGCGTGCAGCAGCGCCCAGCCGCGGCCGTCAGTGGCCGAACGGGTCCGGGTCCACTCCCGGCATCCAGGTCAGGCCGGGAACGCCCCAGCCGCTGCGCTTGGCCTGCTTCATGGCCCGGCGGGCATAGCGGTCAATGAGCCGGTTGACGTAGAGCTTGCCGTCGAGGTGGTCGTACTCGTGCTGGATGACCCGGGCGAACCAGCCGGTCGCCTCGAATTCCACCGGCTTCCCGTCACCGTCGAAGCCCTGGACCCTCGCCCATTCGGCCCGCTTGAGCGGATACTGGCCGCCGGGGAAGGACAGGCAGCCTTCCTCTTCCTCGTCGGGGTCCGGCAGGGCGCCGGAGATCTTGGAAAGTGTCAGGACAGGGTTGACCACGACGCCGGTGGGCGCGGCGCCGTCGTCGTTGTCGTACTTGTACACGAAGAGCCGCTTGCCGACCCCCACCTGGGGGGCCGCCAGCCCGACGCCGTTCGCGGCGTCGTTGGTCTCGAACATGTCGGCTATCAGGCTGCGGAGCTCGTCGTCGAAGACTTCGACTTCCGCGGCCCGGCGGTGCAGCACGGGCTCGCCCCAGATCGTGATGGGCAGGACGGTCATATCAGGAAAGATCCTCGGGTGCAGGTGGAGTCGCGGCGTCTCAGCCGGCGATGGTGCGGCCGACGACGTCGCGCATGATTTCGTTGGTGCCGCCGAAGATCGTCAGCAGCCGGGCGGCGAGGTAGGCCTGGGCCACCGGGTATTCCATGATGTAGCCGTACCCGCCGTGCAGCTGCAGGCAGCGGTCCGTGACGGACTTGGCGCGCTCGGACGCCCACAGTTTGGCACGGGCGGCGCCTGCGGCGTCGAGCTCTCCGGCGTTGAACGCCAGGATGGCCTGGTCCACATACGCTTCGGTGACCTCGACCTCCGTGAGGATGTCGGCGAGTTCGAAGCGGCTGTTCTGGAAATCGATGATCCGCTCGCCGAACGCGTTGCGGTCCTTCGTGTAGCGGACAGTCGCCTCGTAGGTGGCGCGCACGACGGCGGAGCTGGCCACGGCGATCGCCAGCCGGCCCTGGGGGAGCTGTTCGGCCGCGTACTGCAGGCCCTTGCCTTCCTCGCCGACGAGGTCCGCGTGCGGGACGCGGACGTTGTCGAAGAACAGCTCGGCCGTGTCGGAGGCCTTGAGGCCCATCTTGTCCAGCTGTTTGCCGGTGTTGTAGCCCTCGCCCTTCTGGACCATGAAAAGCGAGAACGAGTCGCGGTTTCCGCGTCCGGTGCCGCCGTCGGTGCGGGCAAGGACCAGGGAGGCGTCGCCGGAGATGCCGTTGCCGATAAACGTTTTCTGGCCAGTGATCAGCCAGTCGTCGCCGTCGCGGACCGCCTTGGTGCGGATGCCGCGCAGGTCGGAGCCGGCCCCCGGTTCGGTCCAGGCGACCGAGGTGACCTTTTCGCCCGAGACCATGCCCGGGAGCCAGCGGGCCTTGAGGTCATCGGAGCCGTAGGCCAGCAGGTGGGGGAGGACCATGTCATCGTGCAGGTGGAACGCCAGGCCGACCGCGAGGTGGTTGCTCTTGGCGAATTCTTCGTCCAGCACTGTCCGGAAGCGGTAGTCGGACATCCCCATGCCGCCGAACTCTTCCGGCACGGCCAGGCCCAGCAGGCCCTGCTCGCCGGCAGCGGACCACAGTTCCCGGGGCATCATGTGGTCCTCGTCCCACTGGGTGTAGTGGGGAGCGACCGCGCGCGCGTTGAACTCGGCGGCCATCTCACGGAACATCTCGTGGTCTTCTTCAAACAGCTTGCGCTTCACTGCGATTCCTTCCCATACAGACAACAAAGGCCGCACCGGATAACCGGTGCGGCCTTTGGAAAAGGTCGGACAATCACTGCCGTCCTTCATGAGGGTGAGCGACGGGGGTTGAACCCGCGACCTCCTGGACCACAACCAGGCGCTCTGCCAACTGAGCTACGCCCACCATGTGCCATATCAGGCCCTCCGGCGAACCGGCTGGCTGGAAAGGCAACGACAAATAGCTTACCTGCTGTTTGGGGGTGGTTTTGCCACTTTTGCGATTTTCGCCGAAATTTCCGCGAAACGTGGCGCAGATTACTTTTCCGCGCCACGTCCCCGGCGACGTTTCACCGGCCCCGCTGCGCGGAGGGTAGGTGTGCGGCCGCTACTCCGCCGGGGTGGGCTCGGCTGGTTCGCCGCCCATGACGCGTTTGGCGATCCGCTGCGCCGTGGCACTGTCCGGGCCCGGCGCGGGGACAAACACGGCCTCGCGGTAATACCGGAGTTCGTCGATGGAGTCCTTGATGTCGCCGAGCGCCCGGTGGCCGCCCAGCTTGGCCGGGGACTGGAAGTAGGCCCGGGCAAACCAGCGGCGGGAGAGTTCCTTGATGGTGCTCACATCGATGACCCGGTAGTGCAGGTGCTCCACCACGTCGGGCATATCGCGGACAAGGAACACGCGGTCGGTGCCCACCGAGTTGCCGCCGAGCGGCGCCTTCCGGGGATCCGGCACCCATTTCTTGATGTAGGCGAGCACGGCTGCCTGCGCTTCGGCCATCGTCTTGCCGTGCGGAAGCTCCGCCAGCAGGCCGGAGCGTGTGTGCATGTCGCGGACAAAGTCGTTCATCTGGGCCAGCGCGGCGTCGTCGGGCTTGATCACGACGTCGACGCCGTCCCCCAGGATGTTGAGCTCCGAATCGGTCACCAGCGCGGCCACCTCGATAAGGGCGTCATTCTTGGTGTCCAGGCCGGTCATTTCGCAGTCGATCCAGACGATGCGTTCGTTAGTAATAGGCACCCGCCCAGCCTACCGTTCCGACGCCACAGAGCCGTCCGGTGCTAGGATTTCGAATACGCGGCCGCCGAATTATTTCGGCACTGATTTCTTCGACGCGGCGCCCCGGGCCGGACACTGCGGCCGGCTGTGGGCGGAATTGTGGCCCACAACAGATTGGACGATCCTGACATGACGGCGCCTGTGCCTGCGGCGGGGGAAACGGCTGCCGGTACGTCCCGCCCGTCCACGTCCCGCCCCTCCGCGTCCGGCCGGACCGCGCTCACCCCGGCTGCGGCCTCCACTGAGGGGGAAGGGGCCGTCGGCGACGTCGACAACCCGCGGTCCCCGATCCTTGCCGGGTTCCTGGGCTCGCTGTTCATGACGATCGGTTCGATCGGCGTCGGCTGGCTTGCCCCCGCGTCCGAACTCCGCCGCGTCCCGCTGTTCATCTTTATGCGCACCGAGGCCCTGGGCGTCGCCCTCTGCATTGTCCTGCTGGCCTTCGGCGGCATGCTGCTGGTCCGCGCCTGGCTGCGGCTCGGCCAGCGCGTCCGGGTCTGGGGGGCCGGCGCCCGCAAGGCCACGCTCCAGGCGACGGCGGCGTGGGGGCTGCCGCTGATGTTCTCTGTGCCGCTGTTCAGCCGCGACGTCTACGCGTACATCGGCCAGGGCCGGCTCATGGTGGAGGGCTTCAACCCCTACGAAAACGGCATTTCGGCGCTGTCCAACTACTTCCAGCTGGGCGCCGACAGAATGTGGACCGAAGCTCCCGTCCCCTACGGGCAACTGTTCCTGTGGATCGAACAGTTCGTGGTCTGGGCCACCAACGTGCACCCTGAAGGCAGCATCATGCTGTTCCGGATCGCGGCCCTGGTGGGCGTGGTCCTCTGCGTGATCTACGTGCCCAAACTGGCCGAACTGCACGGAGTGAACCCGAACCGGGCCCTGTGGCTGACGGCGGCCAACCCGCTGTTCCTCACCAACTTCATCGCCAGCGTCCACAACGATGCCCTCATGATCGGCCTGGCCCTGGCCGGCCTTTATTACTGCGCCACGCGCCGGGTCATCCTCGGAATCGTGCTGGTCACGCTCTCCATCTCGGTCAAGCCCATCACGGTGGTCTTCCTGCCGTTCATCGGCCTGCTCTGGGCGGGCAAGGGCGCCAGCTGGCCGCGCAAGTTCGTCTTCTGGGCCCTCACGGCCGGCATCAGCCTGGCCTTGCTGTATCTCATGAGCCGGGTCAATGGCTTCGGCTTCGGCTGGATCAACGGGTTGTCCGCCCCGGGCAGCATCTGGATCTGGTACGCGCCTGTTGGCCTGGTGGGCCTGATCGTGGCCTCCATCTCCAACGCCTTCGGGCTCGACGGTTGGGGACTGGCCAAGTGGGCGTTCGACGCCGGCAAGCTGCTCGCCGTCGGCATCGTCGCCTGGCAGATTTTCCGCGGCGACTACGACCGCCTGATGCGCCGGCTCACCCTGGCGTTCGCCGCCGTCGTGCTGCTGTCCCCGATGATCCAGTCCTGGTACATCGTCTGGCTCATCCCGCTCTTCGCCGTCACGGGCATCCGCGACGACTGGCAGGTCAAGGCGCTCTACTTCATCGTGTCCTTCTTCATGGTGTACGCGATCTCGGACCAGCTCGACGTCTTCCCGTACCTGCAGACCGCGGATCTGGGCCTGGCCCTGGCGCTGGCCCGCAACGCCGCGGCGATCATTGCGTTGCTGTTTGCGCTGTACCTGATCTTCCTTGACCCGAAGACCAAGCTGCTGTTCACCAAGTCGGACGAGCCGGTCACCACTCGGCCGATCATCTAGCGCTGGTTCTGGCTAGGCCGCCAAGTTCCTGAGCGCTTCCTTGCGCGAGAGCGGACTGAGCTGGTCCGCATGCCGCCGCACGAATGCTTTCACCCAGGCCGGATCCGTCCTGGCGTACTGGCGCAGCGCCCACCCGATCGCCTTGCGGATGAAGAACTCCCGGTCCTCGAGGTTGGCCTCGATCACAGCGGCCAGGAGCTCCGTGTCCGTGGCGCCCTTCGCCCCCAGCTGTGCGGTGATCGCGGCCCGCCGGACCCAGAAGTCCTCGTCCCGGCTCCAGCGTTCGAGCACCGGCGTCAGTTCTGCCCGGTGGGCCTGCAACAGGGCGCCCAGCCGGTGGGCCACCCCGTCCACCAGGTCCCACCAGGCTCCGGTGCGGATGATTTCCTCATAGAGGGCCAGCATGCTCAGTTCCCCGGCTGCGGGCTTGAGCCCCGTGAGCTCGATCGCGGCATAGCGTTCCTCACGGTGGCCGGCGTTGCGCCACAGCACAAGAACCGCGGACTGCAGTTCCGCCAGGCTGCCCGGCGGGTGGTCCGAGGCTGCGGCCCTGACAATGCTGCGAACCTCGGGAACCCGCACGCCCAGGGATGGCATCTGCGATTTCATGTAGGCCTGTGCCCCCGCGGCGCGGCCAGGATCGGCAGCAGCCTGGAGGCTGCCGCGGATCGCGTCAATGAGTTCCGCGGTGGTCATGAGGCCACTGTAGACACGCCGCGGCGGGCTTTAGAGTTGAAGCCAGCAAGCCGCGGCTCCGCGTCGGAAGGGAAAGCCATGTCCATGATCAAGAGTCCCGAAGAGATCGCACTGATGCGCGAGGCCGGCCGGGTGGTCGCCACCACCCTCGCCCGGGTCCGCGACGCGGCCGCCGTCGGCGTTTCGCTCAAGGAACTGGACGATGTCGCCGCAGCGTCAATCGCCGATGCGGGAGCCACCCCGGCGTTCCTGAACTACCGGCCGCGGTGGGCGTCAGTGCCGTTCCCGGGGGTCATCTGCACGTCCGTCAACGACGCCGTCGTGCATGGCATCCCCAACGAGTACCGGCTCCAGGACGGGGACCTCCTGAGCGTGGATTGCGGCGCGTTCCTGGCCGGGTGGTGCGGCGATGCGGCAGTCAGCTTCATCGTGGGGACCGTGGACCCGGTGGACCAGGCCCTCATCGACGCCACGGACGCCGCCCTGGCCAGGGGGATCGAAGCGGCAAGGATCGGGAACAAGATGGGGGATCTCGCCTACGCGATCGGCGGGGCAGCGCGCCGGGCAGGCTACGGGCTGCTCGCCGACCACGGCGGCCACGGGATCGGCCGGACCATGCACGCCGAGCCGCACGTGCCCAACGACGGGCGTCCCGGTCGCGGCATCAAATTGACCGAGGGCCTGGTCATCGCCATCGAGCCAATGCTGATTCTCGGCCGCAAGGACGACTACTACTATGACGACGACGAATGGACCCTCCGCTCAGCGAACGGCCGCCGCGCCGCGCACAGCGAACACACCGTTGCCATCACCGCCGACGGGCCGGTGATCCTGACCCTGCCCTAGCGCCCGCGGTCCCTGCCGGGCCGGGGCACCATCAGGCGGACGACGGCGCGTCCCGGCACCGCGCCGCTGACCACTTCGCCGCTGACTACTGTGAAGCCAGCCGCCAAAAAGAGTCCCAGCGTGCCGTGGTAGAGGTCTGCCGGGCCGGCCTTGGGCCGTTGCGCGGGGTCGACCGGATAACCCTCCACCACCGTGGCGCCGTGCGCGGCGGCGTGTTCGACGGCGGCGGCAAGCAACGCCCCCGCCACGCCGGTCCGTCGGTGGCCGGGGGAGACGACAAAGCAACTGACGGACCACACATGATCCACGCCGGGATCCCGGGCGGCGTCAGGGGCCGACGCCAGCACCTTCGAGCGCAGGATCCTTGGGTAGCACCCGCGGGGCTCGACGGCGCACCAGCCCACCGGATTCCCGTCGCGGAAGGCCAGGACCCCGGGCGCCGGCTGGCCGCCGTCGAACTTGTCCCGCAACTGGTTCTTCCGCTCCTCCGGGGTGGACGCGGACCACTGCGGGCCGGTCAAGGCAAAGAACCGGCACCAGCATCGTGAGGGCTCGCCGCGGACGCCAAAGAGACGCTCGACGTCGGGCCAGTCCGCCGCGGCGGTGGTGATGGCTGCCTGGGCCCGGGGTTCTGCGTCGCGCATGGAAAGAGGGTAGCGCCTGGCGGTTTCCGCGTCAGCGCGTGCGCGTGCCCGGGCTGGCCTGGCGGCGGACGCGGTGCGCGGCGAGCCGGAGCTGGATGATGCGGGCGGCTCCGGCGATGGCGACCAGAACGCCGCCGCCGACGGCCGCGATGAACAAGGCGATGCCCAGCGGGACCGAGCCTTCGAGGCCAAAGAACTTCACCTGCACGTATTCCTGATTCTGCAGGATGAAAGCGATCAGCAGGATCAGCACCACGAGCGCGCAGGCAACCGCGGCCCAAACCATTCCCGCACGGGTGACCTGGCGCGTGTCCGGAGCGGGCGCCGGCGCGGGAGCCTGAGCCGTGGGTTCCTCGGGGCGGGAGGTTTCGGCGCGCCCCGCCGTCGTGGCGGCCACATCGGTGCCGGTCGCGGCCACGTCCGTGCTGAGGCCTTGCTCGGCGGACGAGGGCCCGGGCGTGGCGTCAGCGGACCCCGCGTACTGGGAGGTGGAGGCGTCGTCTGGATTGGTGGGGTCGAATCTGCGGGGTGTCTCGGTCATGGCGGCCGTACCTTTCGATTGCGGGCAGGGCGCACAGGCTATCCCTGCCGGCCTGCCAGTCCACTCAATACTAAGCGTGCTGAGGGCTGGCGGGGCTCAGGGCAGACGGTGTGCACGGTTCGGGCGATCTGCCCCAAGCCAGCATCTGTGCTTTGGAGCCCTGGCGGCGGCCGTCGGCGTCGTTCTTCCCGGCAGTCTTTCCGGGGAATGTTCCCGGAAAACCAGCGGCGCCCTCGGGGCAGTGCGGGCTGTTGGCACCGGCCCGGGGACGGTATAACGTCACAGCAAAGCGAATGCCTTGAAGAGGAGGCGCGGCCGTGACGATTATTGACAACGCCGTCTATGTGGACGGTCACCGGACCGCCGACCCGGAAGGGCTCGAGGAGACGTACTTTCTGCTGCGGCAGCGCCAGGGCATGGCCTGGATCGGGCTCTACCGGCCCGAAGCCGAGGAGCTGCGCTCCGTGGCCGAGGAATTTGACCTGAGCCACCTGGCCGTGGAGGACGCGCTCGCCGGCCACCAGCGGGCCAAGCTGGAGCACTATGGCGAGACGTTGTTCCTGGTGCTGCGGCCCGCGCGGTACCTGGACGATGTGGAGAAGGTCGAGTTCGGCGAGATCCATGTGTTTTCCGGCCCGGACTTTGTGGTGACTGTCCGCCGGGCGGAGTCTCCCGACCTGGCCCGGGTGCGCCGGCGGATGGAGTCCGAGCCGGAGTTCCTGGCACTTGGACCGGATGCGGTGTTGTACGCGATCCTGGACCAGGTGGTGGACGAGTACGAGCCGGTGGCGGCAGGGCTGGAAAACGATATCGATGAAATCGAAGACGACCTGTTCGCTGCCGACCCCGGCGTATCGCGCAGGATCTATGAACTCTCCCGCCAGGTCATCACGTTCCAGCGTGCCACGGCCCCGCTGGCCGGAATCCTGCAGAGCCTCATGGGCGGCGGACCGGACGGCGTGCCGGACGCCGAACTGCAGGATCATTTCCGCGACGTCCTGGACCACGCCATCAGGCTGGGGGAGCGGGTGTCTGCCTTCCGGGCGTTGCTGCAGAACGCCCTGGCCGTCAACGCGGCCCTGGTTGCCCAGCGGCAGAACGACGAAATGCGGCTCCTGACGGAGTCGAGCTTCGCCCAGAACGAGCAGGTCAAGCGGATCTCGTCGTGGGCGGCCATCCTGTTTGCGCCGACGTTGATCGCCTCGATTTACGGCATGAACTTCCGCGACATGCCCGAGCTCGACTGGATCTTCGGCTATCCGATGGCACTCGCGCTCATGCTCGGCATGGGCGGGATCCTGTTCCTGACGTTCAAACACAACAAGTGGATCTGATGTTCTGGTTGAAATAGGAGTTGGCGTAGGAAGCGGCCCTGACCTTGCGTTGTCGCAGGTCAGAGCCGCTCTCTTGTGCCCCAGGAGGGAATCGAACCCCCGACCGGCGGATTAGAAGGCCGCTGCTCTATCCCCTGAGCTACTGGGGCGCGCTGGCGCCCACCGGCTGCTGCCGGTGACGCCTCAAAAAGTTTACAGTGCCGGACGGCCGGTGGAGGTCAACGCCGTCCGGTTGGCTGGCCCTGCCGGCCCTGACTTCTCCCCAACACGGTCCCTACACCGTCGCCGGCAGCCGGTTATCCACATGGCACAGCCGGGTCCTCCCCGGCCACGGTCCACGGCGGGATGCTGGAACTGCCCGGCAGGGCACGACAATTCGAGACAGGACATGAGAATGAGCGACAACATTACGGTCCGTGGCTTCGTCGCCTCGGAGATCAGAAGCTCGACCACACCCGGTGGCGTGGCCACGGCGTCCTTCCGGTTCGGCGCCACCGAGCGCCGGTACGACCGCGGCTCCAGCACCTGGGTGGATGGCAACACCAACTGGTTCACCGTCCAGGGATACCGGCAGCTGGCCGGCAACATTGGCTGCAGCATCAAGAAGGGCCAGCGGGTCATCGTGGTTGGCAGGCTGAAGATGCGGAGCTGGGAGAAGGACGGCAGGGTCTACCACGTCGCCGAAATTGACGCGGAGTCAGTTGGCCACGACCTCATGTGGGGCTCTGCCAACTTCACCCGCTCAGCCGCAGCCGGAAGCCAGGCGGCCGCCGGCCCCGGTTCCCCAGATGCGCCCGGTAGCGGTGACGGCGACGGCGGCGGACCGCAGAGCCAGCCAGGGGACGACGACGGGGACGGCGACCACGGTGCCGACCACCACGACCACGGGACCTTCATCCATGACGAGAGCGGTGAGGAGGAGGAGGTGGACCAGGAAACCGGAGAACTGAAAGGGGCCGCAGCCTGAATCCGCGGGGACCGGCGGGCAGCGCCGTGGAGGCCGGGACTGGGCACCGGAACGCCGGAACGCGGCACTGCCGCGTGGCAGAATTGCCCGATGCAACACGCCAGGATCGCTGCGGGACGGGCGGACCCCACCCGAACCGCGGGAGGGGACGCCCGTCGCGGCGGCTGGGCCGTTCCGGCCGCCGCAACCTTGGTGCTCCTGCTTTCGGCCTCCGCCTGTGCGACGCCGGCCGGCAGCAGCGGAGCCATGGCCTCTGAAGCCGCGGATTCTCAGGGGACACCTTTCGCAACGTCCCCGGCACCGGCAGCCACTGCGTCGCCGCTGGCGAAACCCGGCCTGAAACCCGACAGGGAATCCGCCATGAAGTCCACGGTCGAGGCGGTCCTGAACGCCGCCATCCGCGCCGGCGGTCAGCCCGAAACGGCGGGCATCCGCGCGTCGTTGCTTAACGCAGGGATTCCGGCCGACGCTGTGGAAGTCACAGCCGGGCGGACGCCCACCGGCCTGGCTGTCGACGCCGTCGAGGCCGGAGTGCGCGACGGCAGCGACTGCATCGTGGCCCAGATCCGCACCGGCACCGTCACCGTCGCTGTGCTGCCGGGTCTGGCCTCCGGCGGCTGCCTCGTGGGCGTCCGGGACTGAGCCGAACCCCCGGACGCCGTTAAGTGGCCGATCCGGGCTCACGGAATGTGAGTTATCCCGCCCGAACCACTAGATTTGTAGGCATGGCGGAATTTATCTACACAATGACCAAGGCCCGTAAGGCTGTCGGCGAAAAACTCATCCTCGATGACGTAAGCATGTCCTTCTTCCCGGGGGCCAAGATTGGCGTTGTCGGCCCGAATGGTGCCGGTAAGTCCACCATTCTCAAGATCATGGCCGGCCTGGACACTCCCTCCAACGGTGAGGCCCGGCTCAGCCCCGGCTACACGGTAGGCATCCTGCTGCAGGAGCCGCCGCTGAACGAAGACAAGACCGTCCTGGGCAACGTCCAGGAAGGCGTCGGCGAAATCTACGGCAAGATCCAGCGCTTCAACGCGATCTCCGAGGAAATGGCCAGCCCCGACGCTGACTACGATGCCCTCCTCGAGGAAATGGGACAGCTGCAGGAAGCGATCGACGCGGCCGACGCCTGGGACATCGATTCCCAGCTGGAACAGGCTATGGACGCACTGCGCTGCCCGCCCGCCGACGCCGACGTCACCCTGCTCTCCGGTGGTGAGCGCCGCCGCGTCGCGCTGTGCAAGCTCCTGCTGCAGAAGCCGGACCTGTTGCTCCTCGACGAGCCCACCAACCACCTTGACGCCGAGAGCGTGCTGTGGCTGGAACAGCACCTCTCCAGCTACTCCGGTGCCGTCCTTGCCGTCACCCACGACCGGTACTTCCTCGACCACGTGGCCGAGTGGATCGCCGAAGTCGACCGCGGCCACCTGTACCCGTACGAGGGCAACTACTCCACGTACCTGGAGAAGAAGCGCGCCCGCCTGGAGGTCCAGGGCAAGAAGGACGCCAAGCAGGCCAAGCGCCTGACCGAGGAACTCGAATGGGTCCGGTCCAACGCCAAGGGACGCCAGACCAAGTCCAAGGCCCGTCTGGCCCGCTACGAGGAAATGGCCGCCGAGGCAGACCGTACCCGCAAGCTCGACTTCGAAGAGATCCAGATCCCGCCGGGACCGCGCCTGGGCGGGCTCGTGCTGGAGGCCAAGGGGCTCCAGAAGGGCTTCGATGACCGCACCCTGATCGACGGGCTGTCCTTCAGCCTGCCCCGCAACGGCATCGTCGGCGTCATCGGCCCCAACGGCGTCGGCAAATCGACCCTCTTCAAGACCATCGTGGGCCTGGAACCGCTCGACGGCGGCGAACTGAAGATCGGCGATTCCGTCAAGATCTCCTACGCCGACCAGAGCCGCGGCGGAATCGACCCGAACAAGACCCTGTGGGAAGTCGTCTCCGACGGCCTCGACTACATCCAGGTCGGCCACGTCGAAATGCCGTCCCGCGCCTACGTGGCCGCTTTCGGCTTCAAGGGCCCGGACCAGCAGAAGAAGGCCGGGGTGCTCTCCGGTGGTGAGCGCAACCGCCTCAACCTGGCGCTGACCCTCAAGCAGGGTGGCAACCTGCTGCTCCTCGACGAACCGACCAACGACCTCGACGTCGAAACCCTCAGCAGCCTCGAAAACGCCCTGCTCGAATTCCCGGGCTGCGCCGTCGTCGTCTCGCACGACCGCTGGTTCCTGGACCGGGTGGCCACCCACATCCTCGCCTACGAAGGCGACGAGGAGAACCCGTCCAAGTGGTACTGGTTCGAGGGCAACTTCGAGTCCTACGAGGAGAACAAGGTCGAGCGCCTGGGCCCGGATGCGGCCAAGCCGCACCGCGTAACCCACCGCCGCCTCACCCGCGACTAAGCCCGCAAGGCTTACAGCGCCACGAAAAAGCCGGCTCCCGCCTGAACTGCTTCAGGGGGAGCCGGCTTTTTGTGTGCGGTGGGCCTGTGTGCCGTTGACGCCGTGTGCCGAGGACGCCGTGTCCCAGCCGCCTCGGGGGAGTACTGGCAGCCCTTGGCCTTGCGGATCTGGTGCTGCAGCGCCCTCGATCAGACGGCGGCCTGCACGGCGCCCTTCTCCGTGTTCTTCAGGTCGGTGTTTTTGAAGTCGTTCGGGACGCGGATCATGCCTTCCTGGGCCACCGTCGCCACGTGCCGGCCGTCCCGGCTGAAGATTTTGCCCGTCGCGAGGCCCCGTGCGCCCTGCGCGCTGGGCGATTCCTGGACGTACAGGAGCCACTCGTCGACCCTGACCGGCCGGTGCCACCACATGGCGTGGTCCAGGCTTGCCACGGACATCCCCGGCGTAATCCAGCTCATGCCGTGCTTGCGGAGGATGGATTCGAGCAAAGTGTAGTCGCTCGCGTAGGCCAGGGCCGCCCGGTGCAGGCCGGCGTCGTCGGGCATCGGACCGAACGTCTTCATCCACACGGCGTTGCGGGCTTCCCGGGGTCCCTTGGCCGAGACATACAGCGCCGGATCGACGTGGCGGATGTCGAACGGCCGCTCGTAGGCCCAGTGCCGGGCCACGGGGTGATCGAACTTGCCCAGCAGGTCGGCCGTGCTCGGCAGCGATTCGGGGTCCGGGATCCCGGCGGGCATCTCGGACTGGTGCTCGATCCCGTCGTCCTCGGCCTGGAAGGACGCGATCATCGACAGGATGGGCATGCCCTCCTGATAGGCGTGGACCCGGCGGGCCGAGAAGGACCGCCCGTCGCGCAGTCGCTGCACACCGAAGGTGATCGGCTTGTTGGCGTCTCCGGGCCGGAGGAAGTAACCGTGCATGGAGTGCACGCTGCGGTCCGGATCGACGGTGCGGCTGCCGGCTATCAGGGACTGCGCCAGCACCTGGCCGCCAAAGACGCGCTGCTTGGGCTGTTGCTGGGAGGGACCCATGAAGATGTCCTCGTCCGTCCGGGCGCCCTCGAGCTCGCCGAGGTTGAGAAGTTGGATGAGCGAGGAGGTGGGGTCCTGGGTCGGGAGCCCCAGCAGTCCGGCTTCGGCTTCAGTCATGGTCTGACTCTAGACGGCGTCCAGCGCCGCTCCAAAGAAGCGCAGCCGGTAGAGTCAGTAGTGTGTCTGATGTCCTAACCCAGCCCCTGCAGTTCACCGATCCCCGCGACCTCGACGACCTGCGCACCTTCGCGACGCGCGCCAGGTCCATTGACGACGGCGCCATCCGGCTCCAGGCCGCGGGCCCCGTCCTGGCCGCCTACGTCTGCGTCCTGCGGCCCCGGCTCCTGGGCGAATCCACCCCCACCATCCTGGGCCTGCGGACCATGGCGCTGGCGCAGCCGGCGGACACTGACGTGACAGTGCCGCTGTCCGCCGTGCTGGACCGCCTGGCACGGGCGGGGGAGCACGACGTCGAACTTCCCGTCCCGCCGGTGACCGTCAGCGAGTCGTGGGCCGGGATCGGCGCGCCGCGGGCCGGCTGGGAACTGCTCGGCACCGTCCAGGACACTGCCCTGCGGACCGCAGCGGAGGCCGGGATCAGGGAGATCGCCGCGATCATTCCGGACAAGCCCGGTGCGCTGATCGTCAACAACGCCAGGGCAACGGTCTGGGGCCGGGAACTGCCCGACGCCGGCGGCCTGCCGGCCGGGGCCGCGTTCGCCGCGCTCACCCTGGGTTTCCTGGCAGAGAGCGAACAACGGCTCTACCGCGCCGGGCGCTGGTTCCGGCTCAGCGGCACCCGCGGCCACGTGCTGGTCCGGACCGGCACCGGGCTCTAGGAAGCTCCGGCGCCCTCCGCACTCAGGCCTCTGACGGGCTGTTCACCATGGACAGGGCTGCCCGCTCCATGTAATCCCAGAGCGTTCCCTCATACAGCGGCGGCAGTTCCAGGGCATCCACCGCGGCACGCATGTGGAACAGCCAGCGCTCTTTGGCCTCCGGCGTCACCCGGAACGGCATGTGGCGCATCCGCAGCCGCGGATGCCCGCGCTCCTCGCCGTACGTCGTCGGCCCGCCCCAGTACTGTTCCAGGAACATCAGGAAGCGCCGCTTGGCCGGGCCAAGGTCCTCTTCCGGGTACATGGCGCGCAACAGCGGATCTGTTGCGACGCCGTCGTAAAAGACGTCGATGAGCTTCACAAAGGTCTCGTGGCCGCCCACGGCGTCATAGAAGTTGTCCGTGTAGCCGGGCTGGCTGAACGGATCGTTCTGCAGCAGTTGCCTGGGCTGGCTGGGGTCGCTGGCGCTGGGAATCGTCATTTCACTATTCTCCGGCCTTCTGCTGGGGTGCGCTGTCGGCCTCGTCCGCCGGGGACGTCTCGGGCGGAATGTATGTGCCCTGGGAGCGGTTGCCCACGCGCAGGATTTCGCCGTTGCGCAGGTACCAGATGGTGCCGTCGTCGGCCCGGACCCGGGTGATCCGCAGGTTCATGGCCTCGACCGTGCCCACCACCTCGGAAGTCTCGATAATGTCGCCAATGCCGTACTGGTCCTCGAAGGTAATGAAGATGCCGGCGAGGAAGTCGCGGATCAACTGCTGGGCACCGAAGCCGATCGCCACACCGAGGATCCCGACGCTCGTCAGGATGGGAGCCACGTCCACGTTCAGGTACTTGAGCACGTACACGATGGTGAGGACGGCGATCAGGACGCCGACCACGCTGCGGAGCAGTGCGCCGATAGTCTCTGCCCGCTGGACGCGGCGTTCGTGGTCCAGGGCGCGGAACGCCGGAGCCACCCAGCGGAAGTGCGACTTCTTGAAAAGTGTGCTGCCCGCCGCGACCCGTTTGGTGATTCCGGTGATCACGAAGGATGCCACCAGCCACACGGCGACGCCGATGCCCAGGCTGATGAGGCCGCCTGGCAGGTTGACAGCCGAGATGTCCGGTGCGGTGATGGGTTCGATGGTGGTCAGGCTGATCATCGGTGAGGGAAAACTCCTTGTTTACTGCAACCCTGCTGCCGGCCGGCAGCAGGGCTGGGCGTCCGGAAAGGCGGCTGGCGTTCGCCGGGCGCATAACGCTCTGGTCTACTTCAACATTAGCGCCGTAGCGTGGCCCCATGCGCATCCTGGTCCTTGGCGGCACCGTCTTCCTGTCAGCTGAAATAGCCCGGCAGGCCCTCGCCGCCGGTCACGACGTCACATGCCTGGCCCGCGGCACCGCCGCCGCGCCGCCCGACGGCGCCACCTGGCTGCGCGCGGACCGCGCGCAGGGGAAGGCCGCGTACCAAGGGGCCGCCGGCAGCGGCGGGTGGGACGCCGTCGTCGACGTCTCGCGGGACCCCGCCCAGGCACGGGAGGCCCTCGAGACGCTGGCCGGCTCGGCCCGGCACTGGACCTTCATCTCCAGCTGCTCGGTCTACGCTGACCACTCAGTGGCCGGCGAGGCCGAAGACGCCCAGATGCTCCCGCCGCTGGCCCCGGGCACGGAACTGACCATGGATAACTACGGCGAGGCCAAGTCCGCGATCGAGCACCTGACCCGGGAACTGGCAGGGGACAAGGCGCACCTCTGCCGCGCCGGCCTGATCGGCGGCCCCGGGGACGGCTCCGACCGCTACGGGTACTGGCCGGCCCGATTCGCCCGGGACAACGATCCCGTCCTGGTCCCGGACATCCCCGCCGACGCCACCCAGATCATCGACGTCCGCGACCTCGCGGCCTGGATCCTCACCGCCGCCGAAAACGGAACCACAGGGGCGCTGAACGCCGTCGGTGAGCCGGTGCCCTTTGCCGCCTACCTGGAGGAAGCCCGCCAGCTGGCCGACGCCGACTCCGAGGTGGTTGTCGCCCCCGAGGACTGGCTGGCGTCGCACGGTGCGAACTACTGGGCCGGCCCGGACTCGCTGCCGCTGTGGCTGCCGCCAGGCCACGAGGGCTTCGCGACCCGCAGCAACGACGCTGCCCGGACAGCAGGGCTGCGGCTCCGGCCCTGGATGGACACGCTGCGGGACACCCTGGCGGATGAACGCCGCCGCGGACTCGGCCGTGAACGCAAGGCCGGAATGAGCCCGGAGACGGAGCGCCGGCTGGTGTCCGAGTACCGGACAGAGGCCTCGGCCGGCCCGGCTGACGGCGCCGCCTGAAAACTATTCAGTCAGCCTGGCCCTCCACCACAGCCGTCGGCTCGTGCAACACCGGGAAGTTCACGCTGCGGGCGATGAAACAGACCTTGTTGGCCTCCACGTGGAGTTCCTCGAGGACATCCGGTGCCGCCGCTTCCGCCACCGTCACCCGGGGCTTCAGCGTGACGGATTCGAACTGCCCGCTGCCGTCCCTGTTGGTCCGCATCAGGCCCTCGGCCCGGTCCTCGTAGGCCGTCACCACAACGCCGTGCTTCACGGCCACGTGCAGGAAGGAGAGCAAGTGGCACTGCGAGAGCGCGGCCAGCAGGAGCTGTTCGGGGTTGTAGCGCTCCCGGTCCCCGTGGAAGGTCGGATCGGCCGAGCCGCGCAGCACCGGCAGCCCGGGGATCTCGACGTCGTGGTCCCGTGAGTAACCGCGGTACGAGGACGTACCGGCCCCGCGGTTCCCGGTCCAGCGGACGGTCAGCGCATAGTGATGTTCGTCAAGGCTCATGACTCCAGCCTAGAACGACAGAACCCCGGCGCCGCACAGGGGCGGCGCCGGGGTTCCAGGCTTTCGGGGGTCCGGTGCCTTGGTCGTTAGCCGACGTCGGCCTGGCGGGCGCGCAGGGCGCGGGCAACGCCGTCGCGGTTCTCCAGCATCATCCGGCGCAGCGCCGCACTGCCCTCCGGCAGCGAGGCCAGGAACTCATCCGTGCGGTCCACCGTGGCCTGCGTGGTCAGCTGGGCCGGGTAGAGCCCGACGACGATCTGCGAGGCCAGCGCGTGGGTGCGGCTTGCCATGATGCCGGGGACGGCCTCGAAGTACTTCTCGGCGTACGGCTCGAGCAGGGACGTGTCCAGGACCCGGGTAAAGCCGGTCACCGCGGAGCCCTGAAGGGCGTTGGACAGATCGCCCTTGACCACAATCGATTCCCAGGCCGCGGCCTTGGCCTCCGGGGTGGGGATGGCGGCCGTGGCCAGGGCCGCCGCGTTCTGGCCGTTGGAGGTGTTGTCGTGCTCCAGTTCCTCGTCGATCCGCTCCTGCCCGGCGCGGCCGCCGGCCACGAGGGAGGCCAGCAGCTCCCACCGCAGGTCCTGGTCCACGCTCAGCCCATCGAGGGAGAGTGAGCCGTCCAGCAGCCCGGAGACCGTGTCCAGCTGCCCGGCGCTGCGGGCCAGCAGGGCGTAGGACTTCACGAACTGCAGCTGGGCGTCCGAGCCGGCCGGCACCGCCGAGGCGAGCTCCCAGAGCTTGTCGGCCGCGGCCACGGCGGTCGCCTCCTGGTGCTCCCCGGCCACGTAGAAGGTCAGCGTGGTGGCCAGCTGCCGGAGCTGGACCAGGATCACGGAGGAATCGGATTCCTCGGCAATGTTGGCGAGGATCAGCTCCACGTACCCGCGGGCCGGGGACTCGCCGTCGCGCGCCGCATCCCAGGCCGAGCCCCACACGAGCGTGCGGGGGAGGCTCTGGCTGAAGTCCTTCAGGTGCGCCGTTGCGGTGGCGAGGGACTTCGGATCCAGGCGGACCTTGGCATAGGCGAGGTCGTCGTCATTGAGCAGGATCAGGTCCGGCTGGGCCAGGCCGGCCAGGGCCGGAACTTCGGTGCGCTCGCCGTCGACGTCGAGCTCCTCGCGGTGCACCCGCTCCAGCTTGCCGGCCCCGTTGAGGTTGTAGAAGCCGACCGCGAGGCGGTGCGGGCGCAGGGTCGGTTCGCTCTCGATGGCCGACTGCACGATGGCGAAGGACTCGATGGTGCCGTCCGCGGCCGCCGAGATTTCCGGTGTCAGGGTGTTCACGCCGGCGGTCTCCAGCCAGAGCTGCCCCCACCGTTCCAGGTCGCGGCCGCTGGCCTTCTCGAGTTCGGCCATGAGGTCGCTGAGCTCGGTGTTCTGCCAGGCGTGCTTGCTGAAGTACTCCCGCACCCCGGACATGAATTGCTCCGGGCCCACCCAGGCGACGAGCTGGCGCAGCACCGACGCGCCCTTGGCGTAGGTGATCCCGTCGAAGTTCACCTCGACGTCCTGGAGGTCGTTGATCTCGGCGAAGATCGGGTGCGTGGTGGGCAGCTGATCCTGCCGGTAGGCCCAGGACTTCTCCACGGACGCGAACGTGGTCCAGGCGTGGCCGAACTCGGTGTTCTCGACGGCGGCCAGGTGGGACATGTATTCGGCGAAGGACTCGTTGAGCCAGAGGTCGTTCCACCAGCGCATGGTGACGAGGTCGCCGAACCACATGTGCGCGAGCTCGTGCAGCACGGTGATCGCGCGGCGTTCCACCTGGGCGTCGGTGACCTTGCCGCGGAAGACGTAGCCTTCCAGGATGGTGACGGCCCCGGCGTTCTCCATGGCGCCGGCGTTGAACTCCGGCACGAAGAGCTGGTCGTACTTCTCGAACGGGTATGGGCAGCCGAACTGGGCCTCGAAGAACTCGAAGCCCTGCCGGGTGAGCTCGAAGATGTTGTCCGCATCGAGGTACTGCATGAGCGACTTGCGGGCGAAGATGCCCAGCGGGGTGACCTTGCCCGCCGCCGACGTGACCTCGCTGCGCACCGACTGGTACGGCCCGGCGATCAGGGCGGTGACATAGGAGGACAGCCGCGGTGTCGGCGTGAACTCCCAGACAGAGCGGGCGCCCCCATCCGCGCCGGGGATGGTCTCCACCGGCACCGGGGTGGGGGAGTTGGACACGACATCCCAGTGCGAGGGGGCGGTGACGGTGAACGTGAAGCTGGCCTTCAGGTCGGGCTGTTCGAAGACGGCGAACATGCGCCGCGAATCCGGGACCTCGAACTGGGTGTACAGGTAGACCTCGTTGTCCACCGGATCCACGAAGCGGTGCAGGCCTTCACCGGTGTTCATGTACGGGGCGTCGGCGACCACCAGCAGGTGGTTCTCGGCCGCGAGGTCCGGGAGCTGGATCCGGACGCCGTCGGAGACCTCGGCCGGATCCAGTTCGCGGCCGTTGAGGCTCACGCTGTGCACGGCGTGGGTGACGGCGTCGATGAAGGTCGACGAGCCCGGCTTGGCCCGGAACTTCACGGCCGTGGTGGAGCCGAAGACCTTCTCGCCGCGGGTCAGGTCCAGGCTGACCTCGTAGGAGTCGACGTCGATCAGGGCGGCGCGCTCGCGGGCTTCGGCGCGGGTCAGGTTCATACCGGGCAAAGGGGCCTCCAGAAGAAGATGGATACTGCCGGCCGGCCGCGGCCGCGGCCGCCGGCGATACTGTGAAATTATTCTTTCACGTTAGCGGCCCTTGGCAAGTTAGCCCGGTCACAACCGGCCCCAAGGCCTCGGCATCCAGCCCACGATTTGCCACGAATGGCCGCTAAGCCGATGCCCTTGGCGGCCATTCGTGTCAGATGGGTGCGGTTGGGGCGGCCACGTTGACGTTGCCCCGGCGGTCTCTTGCTCGTGGCGAGGTCCGGGCGCCGGGCTACGTGCCTGATCCCACATTTGCTTCCCGTCCACCTCCTGACCTGCGCGCACGTCCCCAGATCCATCAAGGGGCGTCCGCGGTAGCGTTGGAGCATGGGAAAGATCCGTGACTCCGTCGATGCCAGGGCGCTGCGCTTTGCCATCGGTTTCCCCCTGATGCTGGCGGCAGGATTCGTGGTGTGTGCGCTTCTGGTACGCCCGGATCTGCCCGAGCCGCTGGCCGTCCGCTGGACCGCCGCCGGTGCCGCCGACTTCGCGCCGTTCGTGACGGTCGCGGGAGCCGGAGCCTCGCTGATCGTGGTGATTGGCTGGGCCGTGCTGCTGCAGGCCGTGCCGCTGTCGCGCCCCGCGATGATGCGCCGCATCATGATGGGCGCCGGCCTGTCCATGAGCCTGTTCGTCACCACAGTCCTTGCCGCCGTGCTTGTGGGCCAGCTGGGCCTGCCCGATGCGCGGGGATCCCATGTGGACGCCTCGGTCCTGGCTCTCGGCAGCGGCGCGGCCCTCGGCCTGGGCGTTGTGATGGGTTTTGTCTTCAAGGCCGACGAGCGCTGGTCCGTTGATGACGACGTCGCCGTCCGGCAGGCGCTTGAGCGTGAACAGGATCCGGATTTGGCCAGGGACCGGGTCAGCCTCTGGGTCCACGCCCGCAGCTCCATCTTCGTCATGCTCGGCATCGCAACGATTCTGCCGGCCGCTCTCCTGACCGTTGCCGTGCCGTGGCTGTCTGTCCTCCTGGTGGCGGCGGCCCTGGTGGCCGCGGCGTTCCTGGTGGCCCGGATCCGGGTCGACCGCGGCGGCCTGCACGTCTTCGCGGCAGGCTTCGTCCGGGTCATGGAAGTTCCGGCCGTGGCCATCGACGCCGCGACGCCCACGGACGTCACGGCGGCGGACTATGGCGGGTGGGGCTACCGGACCCATGGCAACACCACCGCGATGCTGGTCAGCAGCGGCCCCGCGGTGGTCATCGACCGCTCGGACGGGCGCCGGCTGGCGGTGAGCGGCGGCAGTGCCACCGCGGCGGACAATATCGCCCAAACGCTGTCCCGGGTGGCGGACAGGGCCCGGCGGAACGGCGGGACCACGGCCGTGTAGCACGGCGGTGTCGGTCCCCGGTGGAGTAGGACGGTGGAGCAGGACGGCGGAGTACGACGGCGTGCCGGGCCTGTGTAACACGACCGTCCAGTGAGGGGTTCGGCGGGCTGCAGCAAGGTCCCGGGAGGCCCGGCCTAGTAGGCTTGGACCAGACCCCAACCGCCCCGGCCGCCGCCCGGCGCCGCAACCGAACGGAACAGCCGTGACCATTTCTGACCTGCCCCGCGTGCACATTGCCACCGACCACGCCGGAATGGAGCTCAGCGCCCACCTGGTCAGCCACCTCGGCGCCAAGGGCTATGAGGTGGTGGACCACGGACCGAAGGTCTACGACGCCCTGGATGACTACCCGTCGTTCTGCATCAACGCCGCCCTCGCCGTCGTCGCGGACCAGGAGGCCGGAACCCACGCCCTCGGCATAGTCCTCGGCGGCTCTGGCAATGGCGAGCAGATCGCCGCCAACAAGGTCAAGGGCGTCCGTGCCGCGCTGGCCTGGAACCTGTCCACCGCCCAGCTGGCACGTGAGCACAACGACGCCAACGTCGTCGCCGTCGGCGGCCGCCAGCACAGCGTCGACGAGGCCACGGAAATCATCGAGGCGTTCCTGGCCGAACCCTTTAGCAACGATGAGCGCCACGTCCGCCGGATCGGCAAGATCGCCACGTACGAGCGCACCGGCGAGGTCATCGACTAGTGCCGGAGGGGCATTCCGTCCACCGGCTGGCCCGCCAGTTCGGGGACGTCTTCGCGGGGGAACGGCTCGCGGTCTCCAGTCCGCAGGGCCGGTTTGCCCAGGGCGCGGCGCTGCTGGACGGCCACACCCTCGTCAGTTCCGTGGCGCACGGGAAGCACCTCTTCCTGGAGTTCGGGCACGGGCTTCTCCTGCACGTCCACCTTGGCCTCTATGGCGCCTGGGATTTCGGCGGTGACGCCACCTTCCGCGGCGCCTCCAGCATTGGCGCGCCCCGGAAGGTGGGGGAGCGGGAAGTCTACGACGACGCTGAGGCGGCCGGGCCGGCCGCATATGAGGGCCCGCCCGCGCCGGTCGGTGCTGTCCGGGTCCGGCTCGCCGGCGCGCACGGCTGGGCCGATCTCCGCGGCGCGACCACGTGCGAGGCGATCACGGACGCGGAAGCGGCGGCCGTACTGGCGCGGCTCGGCCCGGACCCGCTGCGGAACCTTACGGGAGACCGGGACGCCTTCAGCGCCACCGTGGCGGCCAAACGCACACCGCTGGCGGCCCTGCTGATGGACCAAAAGGTGATTGCCGGCGTCGGGAACGTCTACCGGGCCGAACTCCTGTTCCGGCAGCGGCTCAACCCCTGGCTGCCCGGCGGCGAACTGTCACCGGACGCGGCCCGCCGGCTCTGGGACGACACCGCGGCCATGATGACCGACGGCGTCCGGGACGGCCGGATCATCACGACGCCGCCGCAGTACTGGAACGGGGCCGGAGCCGGCATATCCCGCGGCGTCCTGCCGGCCCCGGAGGAGGCGCACTTCGTCTACCGGCGGCACGGACTCGGCTGCAGGGACTGCGGAACGCCGGTGGCGCTGACCGAGCTTGGCGCCCGGAAGCTCTACTGGTGCCCGGCCTGCCAGCAGGCCTGAGCCGGTACGCCTGCCCTTCCACGCCTGCCCTTCCACGCCTGCCCTTCCAAGCCCCGGCCGCCGGGGCCCGGAGAGGAACGAAAAAAGCCCCTCCGGAGAGGGGCTTTTTCGTCATATTTCTGAGGGGACGACGGGAATCGAACCCGCGTAATCAGTTTGGAAGACTGAGGCTTTACCATTAAGCTACGTCCCCGGGATCTCACTGGAACTCCAGCAAAACTTCCGGGCGGCTGTTCAAGCCGGATACAACTAAACCCAATTCAAGGCCCCGGTGTCAAATGTGCAAATCGGCACAGTATGACCGTAGACTGTTCTGTGCACTTACGGGGTGTAGCTCAGCTTGGCTAGAGCGCCTGCTTTGGGAGCAGGAAGTCGCAGGTTCAAATCCTGTCACCCCGACTCTGCAAGCACTGCCAGCACGTGGCAATGCAGAACCCCATACCCCCCACACCAGGAGTACTTAGACTGTGAAGAGCGCTGTCGAGAACCTCACCCCCACGCGGGTCAAGCTCAATGTTGAGGTCCCCTTTGAGGAATTGAAGCCCAGCATCGCAGAGGCATACAAGACTGTTGCTTCGCAGATCCAGGTCCCCGGTTTCCGCAAGGGCAAGGTCCCCTCCAAGCTCATTGACCAGCGCGTTGGCCGCGGCTACGTCCTGGAGACGGCCATCAACGAAGGCCTCAACGGCTGGTACCAGGCCGCCGTGCAGGAAACCGGCATCCGCCCGCTGAGCCGTCCCGAGGTCGAGATCACCGAGGTTCCGGACCCGTCCGCCACCGACGGCGAGCTCAAGTTCCACGCCGAGGTTGACATCCGCCCCGAAATCGAACTGCCCGACTACGCAGGCATCAAGGTTGAGGTCGCCGCCGCCGAGTCCTCCGACGCCGACGTCGACAAGGCCCTGGACGAGCTCCGCGGCCGCTTCGGCACGCTGAAGTCCGTGGACCGCCCGGCCGCCGATGGCGACTTCCTGACGATCGACATCGCAGCCTCGATCGACGGCGCCGATGTTGACTCCGCTTCCGGCCTGTCCTACCAGGTTGGCGCCGGCACCATGCTCGAAGGCCTCGACGAGGCCGTCACCGGCCTCAGCGCCGACGAGGACGCCATCTTTGACACCACGCTGGTCGGCGGCGAGCACGCCGGCGAGTCCGCTCAGGTCAAGGTCACCGTCAAGGCCGTCAAGGAGCGCGAGCTCCCCGTCGCCGACGACGACTTCGCCCAGCTCGCCAGCGAATTCGACACCCTGGCCGAACTCCGTGAGGACCTCGCCAAGCAGGCCGCTGAGTCCAAGATTGTTGACCAGGGCGTCGAGGCCCGCGACAAGGTCCTGGACAAGCTCGTTGAGCTCGTCGAGGTTCCCGTCCCGGCGTCGATCGTCGAAGAGCAGCTCGAGCAGCACTTCAACGCCGAAAACGCCCACGGTGAAGGCGAGCACGACACCGAGGAGCACCGCGCCGAGGTCAAGGCCAACACCGAGCGCGCCTTCCAGAACGAGATCATCCTCGACGCCATCGCGGAGAAGGAAGAAGTCAACGTCAGCCAGAACGAGCTGATCGACTACATCGTCACCACCGCCAGCCAGTACGGCATGGATCCGAACCAGTTCGCCCAGATCATCGATCAGAGCGGCCAGGTGCCCATGATGGTTTCCGAGGTCCGCCGCCGCAAGGCACTGGCCGTCGTGCTGGGCCAGGCCGAGGTCACCGACTCCGAGGGCAACAAGGTTGACCTGAGCGACTTCGTCCGCCCCGGCGACGAAGCCGCCCCGGCCGCCGAGACCGTTGAGGACGAAGCGGCTTCGGCAGAAGCCAGCACCGAGGCCACGCCGAGCGATGACCCCGCAGCAGTGAAGTTCTAGCAGTCACTGAGACTTAGAACAGTCGGCCCCCGGATCACCGATCCGGGGGCCGCCTGTTTTAAGCCCCCGCCTGCGGCCATGCCCGGCCGGCACGGTCTGTTCGGGAGCCGGGAAGGGCCCGCATCCAGGACCCGGCGCGCGGGGTCCCGGCAATCGTGCGCCGTCAGCGAACAGCCCGGCGCCAGCGAACAAAGCGGGCGTGAAAACGGTTAGTGTCGCTGTAGGAAAGTTCAGTGATGTCGTCCAGTGGCGTCACCGTCGCCAGCGAGAGGTAAGTACATATGTCACAGCAAGCAGGGGCACCCCGGATGGCCACGGTCGATCCGGCAGCCCAGGATAACTACATTTACAACCGCCTGCTGAAAGAGCGCATCATCTGGCTCGGCTCCGAGGTCCGCGACGATAACGCCAACGCGATCTGCTCCCAGCTGCTGCTGCTCTCGGCGGAGAATCCTGAAAGGGACATCTACCTTTACATCAACTCACCCGGCGGCTCCGTCACCGCCGGCATGGCCATCTACGACACCATGCAGTTCATCCCGAACGATGTTGTCACGGTCGCCACCGGCCTCGCCGCGTCCATGGGCCAGTTCCTGCTCTCCTCCGGCACCAAGGGCAAGCGCTACGCCACCCCCAACGCCCGCATCCTCATGCACCAGCCATCCGGCGGCATCGGCGGCACGGCGTCGGACATCAAGATCCAGGCCGAGCTGATCCTGCACATGAAGAAAGTCATGGCCGAGCTGACCGCGGACCAGACCGGCCAGAGTGTGGACACCATCCTCAAGGACAACGACCGCGACAAGTGGTTCACGGCCCCGGAAGCCCTCGAATACGGCTTCTTCGACAAGATCGCCGCACACGCCGGATCCGTGGCAGGCGGCGGCGGAACCAACGCCAACGGCTCCGGGAACAGCGGCGGCGCTGCGACAGCCACCGAGAACTGACCGGCAGGTAGACAGCAATGAATTCAGGAGCAATGAACATGAACTACAACTTCGGTTCGACTGCCGGCAACCTGCCGAGCAGCCGCTACGTGCTGCCCCAGTTCGAAGAGCGCACCCCCTACGGCTTCAAGCGCCAGGACCCGTACACCAAGCTGTTCGAGGACCGCATCATCTTCCTCGGCGTCCAGGTTGACGACGCCTCGGCCGACGACGTCATGGCCCAGCTGCTGGTGCTCGAGTCCACCGACCCGGACCGCGACATCACGCTCTACATCAACTCGCCTGGCGGTTCCTTCACCGCCATGACCGCGATCTACGACACCATGACGTACATCCGGCCCGAGATCCAGACCGTCTGCCTCGGCCAGGCGGCCAGCGCCGCCGCCGTGCTGCTCGCGGCCGGCACGCCGGGCAAGCGCCTCGCACTGCCGAACGCCCGCGTACTGATCCACCAGCCTTCGCTGTCCGGCGGACAGGGCGGGCAGGCCTCGGACCTGGAGATCCAGGCCGCCGAGGTCATGCGCATGCGCTCCTGGCTCGAGGACACGCTGGCCAAGCACTCCGGCCGGACGCCGGAACAGGTCAACAACGACATCGAGCGGGACAAGATCCTCACGGCCGCCGAGGCCATGCAGTACGGCCTCATTGACCAGGTCCTCGATTCCCGCAAGATCAAGCCCCAGGCAATCGCGCGCTAATCAGCAATCCGCGGCGCCGGTGCGGCATTTTTACTTGGCCGCACCGGCGTCCGCTTTCCACCCAACGGGCCCAAAGTGACCTAGAGTGGAACATGTCACAGCCAGCAGCAAGCTACTAAAGGGGTTCACACATGGCTCGGATTGGCGAGAGCACAGATCTGCTGAAGTGTTCTTTCTGCGGAAAGAGCCAGAAGCAGGTCCGCAAGCTCATTGCCGGGCCCGGCGTCTACATCTGCGACGAGTGCATCGAACTCTGCAACGAGATCATCGAAGAGGAACTCGCGGAAGTAGCTGACCTGGGCAGTTTCGAGTTGCCCAAGCCCCGCGAAATCTTTGATTTCCTGCAGGAATACGTGATTGGCCAGGAACCCGCCAAGCGTTCGCTCGCCGTCGCGGTGTACAACCACTACAAGCGGATCCAGGCCGGCCACGCGCCGAAGAGCGGCAGCCTCGCCGACGGCGTGCACCACGACGACGTCGAGATCGCCAAGTCCAACATCCTGCTGATCGGACCCACCGGCTGCGGCAAGACCTATCTGGCCCAAACCCTCGCCCGCCGCCTCAACGTCCCGTTCGCCGTCGCCGACGCCACGGCCCTGACCGAAGCCGGCTACGTCGGTGAGGACGTTGAGAACATCCTCCTCAAGCTCATCCAGGCCGCCGACTACGACGTCAAGAAGGCCGAGCAGGGCATCATCTACATCGATGAGATCGACAAGATCTCACGCAAGAGCGAAAACCCGTCCATCACCCGGGACGTCTCGGGCGAGGGCGTACAGCAGGCGCTCCTGAAAATCCTCGAGGGCACGGTGGCCTCGGTCCCGCCGCAGGGCGGACGCAAGCACCCGCACCAGGAATTCATCCAGATCGACACCACCAACGTGCTCTTCATCGTGGCCGGCGCCTTCGCGGGGCTCGAGGACATTATCGGTTCGCGGTCCGGGCGCAAGGGCATCGGATTCGGCGCCCCGCTCAACGAGGTCAAGAACACCACGGATTCCTACGGCGAGGTCATGCCGGAAGACCTGCTCAAGTTCGGGCTGATCCCGGAGTTCATCGGCCGGCTGCCCGTCATCACCACCGTCTCCAACCTGGACCGCGCCGCGCTCATCCAGATCCTCTCGACGCCGAAGAATGCCCTCGTCAAGCAGTACCAGAAGATGTTCCAGCTCGACGGCGTCGAGCTCATCTTCGAGGACGAGGCCCTCAACACCATTGCCGACCAGGCGCTGGAGCGCGGCACCGGGGCCCGGGGGCTGCGCGCCATCATGGAGGAAGTCCTGCTCCCGGTCATGTTCGACCTCCCCAGCCGCGACGACGTCGCCAGCGTCGTGATCACCGAAGAGGTCGTGACCAAGAAGGCGGCGCCCACGATGATCGCCCACGACGAGGTCAAACGGCGCAAGTCCGCCTGATCCGGAATATTATCGCGGCCAAGGTCGCTGTAATTTTTAGCGCGCCGTGTGCGTGATCCGCCCCGGCGCTTTCCCCGCAGACTTCCCTAAGGAGATCACCTGTGTCTGAAACCATGACCAACAAAGCCGACTTCTGGTTCGACCCGATGTGCCCCTTCGCCTGGGTCACCTCCCGCTGGATCGGTGAAGTCGAAGAAGTCCGCGACATCAAGACCGAGTGGCATGTCATGAGCCTCGCCGTGCTCAATGAGGGCCGCGAGGAACTGCCCGAGCAGTACCGCGAGTTCATGAAGAAGGCGTGGGCTCCGGTCCGCGTCATCACCGCCGCCGCTGAACAGCACGGTGCCGAATTCATCAAGGCGCTCTATGACTCCATGGGCACCAAGATCCACAACGAAGGCATCACGGACATTGACGAGGTCATCGCCAAGTCGCTGGCCGAGGCCGGACTGCCGGCCGAGCTTGCCGCCGCGGGCCAGAGCGACGAATTCGATGCAACGCTGCGCGCCAGCCACGAGGCAGGCATCTCGCTGGTCGGACAGGACGTGGGCACACCCGTCGTCGCCTTCAACGGCACGGCCTTCTTCGGCCCGGTCCTGACGCGCATCCCGCGGGGCGAGGAAGCAGGACAGATCTGGGACGCCACGGTGACCCTGGCATCCTTCCCGTACTTCTTCGAAATCAAGCGCAGCCGTACCGAAAGCCCGGTCTTTAACTAGGCCTGAACACACAGGGCCGGGCCGCTGCCCGGCCTCCCGGGAGCCCCGGCAGAACTACTCCGATGTAGTTCTGCCGGGGCTCTTGTGCACGGCAGGCCGGGGGACAACAATAGAACTTACCCACTTCGAAAGAAGAGGGACGCAGGAACCAAAGATTCAGTGACACTCATCCGACGCAGCCTTCGGCAAAGTCAGATGATGGCTACCAGTGACGAGGTAGGAAGACCTGGAACTCTAAGGATCCCGCCAGATTGTCTAAGACGTCACGTGACAATCGAAAAGTCGAAGCCCCACCAACGGCTAACGCTGATGGGGCTTCCCCTTTGCCCGAAAACACTTTGCTTTGCCCAAAAACACCTTGCCCAAAAACAGTGCGGCCCAAAGCAGTGTGACCAAATTCGTCAGATCGCCGTCCACGGGCGCTTCCGGGGTGCAGACTGGGCATTGTGCAGGTGCGCACGACCCGGGAGGAGTCATGCGCACCTGCGGGTGCCCGGGGCCGGCTCCGCGTTGTCAGTCGCGGGGGTCAGCCGCGGGTGTTAGTCGCGGCGGTCTTCCCGGCGGTCGCCGCGGTCGTCACGGCGGTCTTCCCGCCGGTCGCCGCGACGGTTGATCCCGTGGGCGACGACAACGGCCCCGCCGACGGCGGCTGCGGTCCTGCGTCTGCGTCGTGCTGCCAGTGGCATGTCAGGCTCCTTCTATCGCTTCTTCAGGGGACTGGTCTTCGGCATCGGCCTGGAAGGCGGCGATGACGGCCTGGGTCGGGATCCGGCCGCTGGCCACGAGTTGGCCGCCGGCCTTGCGGACTGCCGTGCCGAACGGGGCCGCCCACAGGTTCTCCCAGACGAGCACCGCGGCGGAGTGGCCGGGCGCGATCGTCTCGGCCAGGTCCATGACATCCTGCTCAGAGAGCACCATGGCCAGGTCGGCCTCGGCCGTGCGCACCTCACCGAGCTCGCTCGGGTCCAGATCGGAGATCTCGGCCGTCTCGAGTGTGCCGTCCTCCATCTTCCTCAGGAACACCATGTCGAGCACCCTGACGAGGTCACGCTGGACCAGGTCCTCCAGGAACGGGGCGATCTGGCCCTTGCCGAAATCGGGTCCGGGGAATTCAACGACGATCCAGTCGACCGGCCCCAGTTCATCGAGTGTCTCAGTCATGCGTATGACCTCCGCTTCTTCTTGGGGTTCGAGGCGATCCGACGGACCGCTGCACCTTCATTCTGTGCCCCCGGTGAGGTGCGGCGCCTCACCCGTGCCGGGTGACCTCACGCCTCAGCGGTAGGACTTGCTTGTGCTGCCCCGGGTTCCGGGCCGAAGGAACAAGCCCGGCGGCCCGGCTGTTGCTTCCAATGACGGGGCAGCGGTCCCCGTGCCGTGGTCTCCGGGCAACCCGCCCGGTTGTACCCGGTTTTGTCCTGTCCCCACCTGCGAACATTGGAGCGCCATGCCCGTTACAGCCCATCTCGACTTGAACGTCAAAGCCGAAGCCCTGCCCACGGCGCCCGCGGTGCTCCGCGATATTCTCTCCGATACGCGCGCCTTTGACGGCTGCCTCGGGGTCGACGTGCTGGTCGACAGCGCGGATCCGGCGCATTTTCTCGTGGTCGAACAGTGGGTATCGATGGAACACGACGCCGCCTATCGCGCCTGGCGCGCAGGCGACGGCGCGAGCGGGCTGGCAGAACTCCTGGCCGCCCCGCCGGTGCTGACGCACTTCGAGACCTCCTTCGCGGTCTGAGCCTCCCCGCGACGCCGAAGGGGCCCGCCGGATCAGAATTGCTTCTCTGAACCGGACCGAGGGCCCCTTCGTGTTGTTTCCGCCGGAGACTACGCCTGGACGGGCGGCCCGGCAGGTGCCAGCACAACGTCGCTGACGGCCAGTTCACCCTCGCCGGCGACAAGCGCCAGTTCACGGGCGTTGGCCGCGGCCTTGAGGTCGGCGAGGCCGGCCTTGAGCTGGGTCGTGAGGGACTCCGAGGCCGTGATCGTCGCGGACAGCACCTCGGTGCGCTGGTTGACCTTGGCCTCGGACTTGGCCTTGCGAATGCCGCTGAGCGCGGTGCCCACCGTGGCCAGGAGGGTCGTGTCGCCATCGACCACGATGGCGGAGGGCCACTGGGCGCGGTGCACGGAACCGGTGCGCCACCAGCTCCAGACTTCCTCCGTGGCGAACGGCAGGAACGGCGCGAAGAGCCGCAGGAGGGTGTCCAGGCTCGTCGCGAGGGCGGCCAGCACGGATGCCTGCTGCTCCTCGCCGGCCGCACCGTAGGCACGGTCCTTGATGAGCTCCACGTAGTCGTCGGTGAAGTTCCAGAAGAAGCTCTCGGTGATCTGCAGCGCCCGGGCGTAGTCGTAGCCCTCGAATGCCTTGGTCGCCTGCTCGACGACGTCGGCGAGCTGGGCCAGGACGGCCCGGTCTAAGGGGTTGCTCAGCACGGACAGGTCGCCGGAGACGACCGAGTCCTCGGTGGCGCCCAGGTTCAGGACGAACTTGGAGGCGTTGAGCAGCTTGATGGCCAGGCGGCGGCCGATCTTCATCTGCGCGATCTCGTAGGCGGTGTCCGCGCCGAGCTTGGCCGAGGCAGCCCAGTAGCGCACGGCGTCGGAGCCGTACTCCTCCAGCACATCCGTGGGCACAATGACGTTGCCCTTGGACTTGGACATCTTCTTCCGGTCCGGGTCCAGGATCCAGCCGGAGATGGCCGCGTGCTTCCACGGTGCGGTCTTCTGCAGCGCGTCGGCGCGGACGGCGGAGGAGAACAGCCAGGTCCGGATGATGTCATGGCCCTGCGGGCGCACGTCGAAGGGGTAGACCTTGGCGAAGAGCGCCTCGTCGGTGCTCCAGCCGCCCACAATCTGGGGGGTCAGCGAGGACGTGGCCCAGGTGTCGAGGACGTCCGCGTCGCCGGTGAAGCCGCCGGGCACGTCGCGCTGGGCTTCCTCGTAGCCGGGGGCCGCATCTGCCGCGGGGTCCACGGGCAGCTGCCCGTCCGACGGGACGATCGGCGCGTCGTATTCGGGGTTGCCGTCGGCATCCAGGGGATACCAGACCGGTACCGGCACGCCGAAGAAGCGCTGGCGGGACACGAGCCAGTCGCCGTTGAGCCCCGAGATCCAGTTCTCGTAGCGGGAGCGCATGAAGGCGGGGTGGAACTCGATCTCGTTGCCGCGGCCGATCAGCCGTTCGCGCCGGTCCTCGTCGCGTCCGCCGTTGCGGATGTACCACTGGCGTGAGGTGACGACCTCGAGGGGCTTGTCGCCCTTCTCGAAGAAGTTCACCGGGTGCATGATCTTCTTGGGCTCGCCGTCAAGCAGTTCCGCGGCGGCCAGGAGCTCCACCACGGACTCCTTGGCACTGAACACCGTCTTGCCGGCGATGGCCGCGAAGTTGGCGCGGCCTTCTTCGGTGGTGATCCACTCCGGGGTCTCGCCGATGATGCGGCCGTCGCGGCCCACGATCGCGCGGGTGGGCAGCTGCAGTTCGCGCCACCAGGTGACGTCGGTGAGGTCGCCGAAGGTGCAGACCATGGCGACGCCGGAGCCCTTGTCTGCCTTGGCCAGCGGGTGGGCCTTGACCTCTACCTCGACACCGAACAGGGGAGAGGTGACCTTCTTGCCGAACAGCGGCTTGTAGCGCTCGTCGTCGGGGTTGGCCACGAGCGCGGCGCAGGCGGCCAGCAGCTCGGGGCGGGTGGTTTCGATGAAGATCTTTTCGCCGTCTTCGGTGAAGAAGGGGTAGCGGTAGTAGGCGCCAGCGACTTCGCGGTCTTCGAGCTCGGCCTGGGCCACGGCGGTGCGGAACGTGACATCCCACAGGGTGGGGGCCTCGGCCATGTACGCGTCGCCTGCGGCCAGGTTGGCCAGGAAAGCGCGCTGCGAGATGGCGCGGGACTTGTCATCGATCGTCCGGTAGGTCAGATCCCAGTCCACGGACAGGCCCAGGGTCTGGAACAGGTGCTCGAAGACCTTCTCGTCCTCGACCGCGAGCTCCTCGCACAGCTCGATGAAGTTCTTGCGGGAGATGACGTCGAAGTCGCGCTGGTTCTTGGCGGGCTCGGCCGGGGGGCGGTAGCCGGCGTCGTAGGCGATCGCGGGATCGCAGCGCACCCCGTAGTAGTTCTGCACGCGGCGCTCGGTGGGCAGGCCGTTGTCGTCCCAGCCCATGGGGTAGAAGACGTTCTTGCCGGTCATGCGCTGGTAGCGCGCCAGGACGTCGGTCTGGGTGTAGGAGAACATGTGTCCCACGTGGAGGGATCCCGATGCCGTGGGCGGGGGAGTGTCGATCGAGTAGACCTGCTCCCGGGTGGTGTCCGGGTTGAACTTGTAGGTCCCTTCGCCAAGCCAGCGCTGCGTAAGCGCCTCTTCCAGCCCCTCCAGGGCGGGCTTGTCCGGAACGTTGATGGGGGCGGTGGTGGGCGTGTCTGTACCCTGATTGTCTTCAGCCATGGGCCAATTCTTCCACTAACTCCCATCCCCTGATGTACGGGATGCGGCCGGCGGCGGGATCTCCGGGTGTGGGCGCCGCCCAAGTAACGTGAAGTAGCATGCGCAGATGGGCAATTCTCAGGGTAATTCTGCCGGAACCTTCGTGATCAAGCGCATCTACGACGACCCTTCCGACGACGACGGCTGCCGGGTCCTGGTGGACCGGCTCTGGCCCCGCGGAGTCAGCAAGGAACGGGCCCACCTGGAGCTCTGGCTCAAGGACGTGGCACCGTCTGCACCGCTGCGCAAGGAATTCGGGCACATGCAGGAACGGTTCGTGGACTTCCGGGCGGCCTACGAAGCCGAGCTCGAGGGCAACCCGGCCGTGCAGACGCTGTACGGACTCGCGGCGGAGCACGGGAAAGTGACGCTGCTGTTCGGTGCACGGGACCCGGAGACCAACCATGCCCGGGTGCTGCAGGAGTTCCTGGAGCACGGCAGCAGCAGCAGGAAATGAGCCCGGCATTGCCGTTACTGTGGTGCCATGACTGAGGGAATCGACAACAACACACAAGAATTCACTGCAGCAGGAGCCAAAGCAGCAGTAGTCACCGGCGCCAGCACCGGAATCGGCGAGGCCACGGTGCGTGCGCTCCGCAAGGAAGGCTGGACCGTGTTCGCCGTCGCCCGCCGTGCCGACCGGCTCGAAGCGCTCGCCGCCGAAACCGGCGCCGTCGCCCTTCCCGCCGATGTGACCGACGACGCCGATGTGGCCCGGCTGCTCGATGAGGTGACCCGCGCCGGCGGCATCGACACGCTGATCAACATCGCCGGTGGTGCCCGCGGCGCCGACAAGGTCGCCGGGGCCAAAACCGAGGACTGGGAATGGATGTTCCAGGTCAACGTGCTGGGCAGCATGAAGCTGATCCGCGCGTTCCTGCCCATGCTGCGTGCCTGCGGCGAGGGAACCGTGCTGAACCTGACCTCCACGGCCGGGCTCGCGGCCTATGAGGGCGGCGGCGGCTACAACGCGGCCAAGTTCGCCCAGCACGCCCTGACCGGCGCCCTGCGGCTCGAAGAGGCCGAGCACAACCTCCGCGTGATCGAGGTGGCCCCCGGGCTGGTGCAGACCGAGGAATTCGCCCTGAACCGCCTCGGCGACCAGGACGCGGCGGCCAAGGTGTACCAGGGAGTCGAGAAGCCACTGACCGCCGAGGACGTGGCCGATGTGGTCCGCTACGCCGTCGTCGCGCCGCACCACATCAACCTGGACCAGATCGTGATCCGCCCGGTGGCGCAGGCGGCCAACTACAAGCTGATCCGCAAGAACCAGTAGGGCGGGGCCAGGAGCGGGGCCAAGGGCGGGGCAAGGGGCCGGGACATCCGGCTGCGACACCTGACGTTCACCGAGGCGTGGGGCGCAGGTCAGGCTGCGCTGGTCCGGAGTTGGCCGGGGTTGGGCAAGGTGGCGCATGCAACTGCACACCACCAGAGTGGAGAACTTTCCCATGCGAACCCCGACGAAGCTCGGCGCTGCCGTACTCAGCGCAGCCCTGCTCCTCGCCGCCGCTGCCCAGGCAAACGCCGCCCAGGCAAACGCCGCCGAGGCCCACGCGGCCGACACGAACCCCAACAGCCAGGGCAACCACTTTGACCTCGAGGCCCATCGAGGCGGCATCGGCTTGACTGTCGAGTCAACCCTGGCGTCCTTCGCCAAGGGGATCGAGACCGGCGTCTCCACCCTCGAACTGGACCTCCAGATCACCAAGGACGGCCACGAGGTCATCACCCACGACCGCAAGATCAGCGGCCAGAAGTGCCTGGATACGGCTCCTGTCACGCCGAACGACCCACAGTTCCCCTACGTGGGCAGATACATCAAGGACCTGACGTTCGCGCAGGTCCGCAGCCTGGACTGCGGCACCCTCACGCTGCCCCAGTTCCCGGGCCAGGCGGCCTCGCCGGGCGCCAAGATGCCCACGCTGGCCGAGGTCTTCGCCCTGGCGGACTCGCACCGCGCCAGCCAGGTGAAGTTCAACATCGAAACCAAGGTCGAGGCAGGGGCGCCGCAGGAAACGGCCCCGCGGGAGCAGTTCGTCGACGTCGCGCTCCGCGAAATCAAGGCCGCCCACATGCAGAGCCGCGTCTCAATCGAGAGTTTCGACTGGGGCTCACTGCGCCTGGTCCAGCAGCGCGATCCCCAGATCCGCACCGTGGCCCTGACCAACAAGGACTTCCTCCAGGCAGGCCAGCCCGGCAAGTCGCCGTGGCTGGGCGGCATCGACGCCGATGACTTCGGCGGTGACCTCGTCGCCGCAGCCTCGTCCCTGGGCTTCGACGCCATCTCTCCCGTGCACGGCACGCCGCAGGACGGCGCCGTGACGGATCCGGGCTATGTTCCCTACGTCACCGCCGACATGGTCCGCCGTGCCCATGCGGCAGGCATGCAGGTCATTCCATGGACCGTTGATGACAAGCCCACCATGCGGGCGCTCATCGGTGCCGGCGTGGACGGGCTGATCACGGATTACCCGGACCGGCTCCGGGACGTGATGGCCGAGTGCGGCATGAAACTGCCGCGCAGCTAGTCCGCCGCGGGGACGGACAACGTGGCCAGGACCGCCGCGTGGTCCGTCCCGGCCACCGGCAGCACGGCATAGCCGCTGCTGCCCACCTGCGGGCTGGTCACGATGTGGTCGATCACCACGCCCGGCAGCGGGGGCCCGGCCATCGGCCAGGTCGGAACCAGCCGTGCCAGGGCGGCGGCGCCCGCGTCGACGCGGGGGCCGCCGGGCCCGGTGCCGTCAGGGGCCTGAAGGATCTGGCGGAACTCGGCGTGGTCGAGGGTGGCGTTGAAGTCGCCCAGCAGCAGCATGCTGCCGGGACGGGCGGCAAGGCGGCCCAGGGCAGCCAATTCACTCCGCCACTGCCCGGCCCGGCCCCACACCGGAGCCTTGGTGTGCACGTTGGTCACGGTGAGGGGGGCCGGCCGGCCGCCGGCGTCGAGCTCCAGCTGCACCGTTGGCATGTGGAAGGCGGAACCGTCCACGGAGTCCACCGGAATGATCGGGCGTGAGGAGTACACGGCGCCGCCGCCCGCGCCGTCCCTCGAGCGGCTGATCCGGTGCGGAAGCAGCGCGTCCAGCCCCTCCGCGTCCAGCCGTTTTTCCAGGTCCGGGGAGAGTTCCTGGACGGCAAGGAGCCCGACACCGTTTTCACGCACCAGCCGGACAACTTCCGTGGCGTCCGCCTGGCCTTTCCAGGCGTTGAGGCTCATGACCGTAAGTTCCGCCGTCGGCGCCGGGGCTGTGGACTGTGCCTGCCCCGTGCTCCGTTGCTCGCCAGGCAGCGAATCCGCCTGCCGGGGCAGAAGCCTGTCCGCCACCCGGTCCGGCGGGAACAGCCACAGCAGCTGGAGGGCCAGGAGGGCGCCGGCCGGGAGGGCCGCCCAGGGACGCCGCCCCGGCAGCGCGAGCAGGAGGGCCGCGCCCGCAGGGAGCGCGAACC
The DNA here is from genome assembly GCF_056396505.1 of Arthrobacter sp. 05T410. Classification (NCBI taxonomy): domain Bacteria; kingdom Bacillati; phylum Actinomycetota; class Actinomycetes; order Micrococcales; family Micrococcaceae; genus Arthrobacter; species Arthrobacter sp. 05T410. The sequence continues at coordinate 64,572 of NZ_JBFTLP010000011.1, forward strand.
AGGGCGTGAAGGCCACGAGCTGGACCACCGGGGCTGGCCAGGGCCCCGGGACCGCCCGGAAGATGGATACCACCGCAACGGGCGCGGCGCAGAGGACAGAGGACACCTGCCACCGGCGGCTGGCGCTGCGGCGCTTCACGGGTAGGCCCGGGGCGGCCGGGGGACGGTCATGGCATGAGTCTATGCAGTCGGACCGCCGGCGTCGCCCCTCACAGCGGAGTTAGTAGCTGTGAAATGCAGTCGCACTGCCCGTCACTGCAGCGGGGCAGTGAAACGCACTATTTTCTCCGGTACCATCGACGTAGCAGCTTTGACCCGGCCATCACCGGTGAGCTTCCGGAAGAACACCCTCGCGTGAGGTGGAGATTTAGTCGCCACGGTGCGTGCACGGGCCAGTAGAACCGGACGGGTAAGCCCGTCACAGCAGTAATGAGCGGCCGACGCCGGTGCAGAACCTTTCGCGAAGGGGAGCGGACCGGTGGCGGTAAGTGAGGTGGTACCGCGGTCCGTGGTGTCGGAAGACAACAGGGCCGTCCTCGCATCCTGAATGCATGTGTTCACCAGCTCAACCCAGGATGTCGAGATGACTTATTACCCCAAGGCCTCCGCCACAGGCGCCGGCTCCACCACCTCTGCGTCAAACGCGGCTTCCAACGCAGTTTCCAACACCTCCGGTGTGTCTGCCTCCGTGAAGTTCCCGGAGATCGAAGAGCGCATCCTCAAATACTGGGACCAGGACGGCACCTTCCAGGCGAGCATCGACCAGCGGGATGCTGGTCAGGACGGGTCCAACGAGTTCGTCTTCTACGACGGCCCGCCCTTCGCCAACGGCCTGCCGCACTACGGCCACCTCCTGACCGGCTACGCCAAAGACCTCGTGGGCCGCTACCAGACCCAGCGCGGCCGCCGCGTGGAGCGCCGCTTCGGCTGGGACACCCACGGCCTGCCCGCCGAGCTGGAAGCCATGAAGCAGCTGGGCATGACGGACAAGACCCAGATCGAGGCCATGGGCATCGACAAGTTCAACGACGCCTGCCGCGCCTCCGTCATGAAGTACGCCGACGAATGGAAGAGCTACGTCACCCGCCAGGCGCGCTGGGTGGACTTCGAAAACGACTACAAGACGCTCAACGTCGAGTACATGGAGTCCGTGCTCTGGGCCTTCAAGCAGCTGCACGAAAAAGGCCTGACCTACAACGGCTACCGCGTCCTGCCGTACTGCTGGAAGGACGAGACGCCGCTGTCCAACCATGAGCTGCGCATGGACGACGACGTCTACAAGAACCGCCAGGACCAGACCGTCACGGTCACGTTCCCCATCACGGCAGGGGACTCGGAGCTGTCCAGGCAGCTCGCCGGGGTACAGGCACTTGCCTGGACCACCACGCCCTGGACGCTGCCCACCAACCTGGCGCTCGCCGTCGGGCCCGACATCAGCTACGTGGTCCTGCCGGCCGGCCCGCACGGGATCAAGGCCGCCGCGGCCGACGCGCCCGTCACGGGCAGCTTCCTGCTCGCCGCGGACCTCTTGGCCGCCTACGCCAAGGACCTCGGCTACGGCGACGGGGCCGAGGGTGCCGCCGCCGCGGAAGCCGCGATCACCTCCCGCCACACCGGCGCCGAGCTTGAAGGCTTGAGCTATGAGCCGCTCTGGGACTACTTCCACGACGCCGAAAAGTACGGCACCGAGAACGCCTGGCGCTTCCTCGTGGCCGACTATGTCACCACCACCGACGGCACCGGCATCGTCCACCAGGCCCCCGCTTACGGCGAAGACGACCAGAAGATCTGCGAAGAGGCCGGCATCCCCGTTGTCCTCTCGGTCGACGAAGGCGCAAAGTTCCTGCCGCTCTTCGGCCACGGCGACCTCGCCGAAATCGCCGGGCTGCAGGTATTCGAGGCCAACAAGCCCATCACCCAGGTGCTCCGCGCCCAGGGCCGCCTGGTCCGCCAGGCCAGCTACGAGCACAGCTACCCGCACTGCTGGCGCTGCCGCAACCCGCTGATCTACCGCGCCGTGTCCTCCTGGTACGTCGAGGTCACCAAGTTCAAGGACCGCATGTCCGAGCTCAACCAGGACATCAACTGGATCCCGGGCAACGTCAAGGACGGCCAGTTCGGCAAGTGGCTCGCCAACGCCCGCGACTGGTCCATCAGCCGCAACCGCTACTGGGGCAGCCCCATCCCCGTCTGGCAGTCCACCGACCCGGACTACCCGCGCACCGACGTCTACGGCTCCCTGGCCGAGATCGAGGCCGACTTCGGCCGCCTGCCGCTGAACAAGGCCGGCCAGGTGGACCTGCACCGGCCGTTCATCGACGAGCTCACCCGCCCGAACCCGGATGACCCCCGCACTCCGGAAGATGGCCAGTCCGTGATGCGCCGCGTCGAGGACGTCCTGGACGTCTGGTTCGACTCCGGTTCCATGCCCTACGGCCAGGTCCACTACCCGTTCCAGAACGAGGAATGGTTCGACACGCACAACCCGGCGGACTTCATCGTCGAGTACATCGGCCAGACCCGCGGCTGGTTCTACATGCTGCACATCCTTTCCACCGCGCTGTTCGACCGTCCGGCCTTCCGCAACGTCATCAGCCACGGCATCGTGCTGGGTTCGGACGGGCAGAAGATGTCCAAGAGCCTGCGCAACTACCCGGACGTCTCCGAGGTCCTGGACCGCGACGGCTCCGACGCCATGCGCTGGTTCCTGATGTCCAGCCCGATCCTGCGCGGCGGCAACCTCGTGGTCACCGAGCAGGGCATCCGCGACGGCGTCCGCCAGGTCATCCTGCCGCTGTGGAACGTTTACAGTTTCTTCACGCTGTACACGAACGCGGCAGATGGCGGGCGCGGGTACGACGCGGAGCTCCGCTACGACGGCTACGCCGACACCCTGGACCAGTACCTCATGGCCAACACCGGGGACCTGGTCCGGAACATGACCGCCCAGCTGGACAGCTACGACATCTCCGGCGCCTGCGACGAGCTGCGCAGCTACCTGGACATGCTCACCAACTGGTACGTCCGCCGCAGCCGCCAGCGCTTCTTCGACGAGAGTGTGGACGCCTTCGACGCGCTCTACACCGCGCTGGAGACCGTCACCCGCGTGGCCGCCTCTCTGCTGCCGCTGATCTCCGAGGAGATCTGGCGCGGCCTCACCGGCGGGCGTTCCGTGCACCTGGCCGACTGGCCGGATGCCGGACTGTTCCCGGCCAACCCGGGCCTGGTCGAGGCGATGGACCGGGTGCAGCAGATCTGCTCCACCGGCTCCTCGCTGCGCAAGGCCGCGAACCTGCGCGTGCGCCTGCCGCTGCAGGAACTCACGGTCGTGGCACCGGGCGTGGACGCGCTGGGCGGCTTCGCCGCCGTCGTCGCCGATGAACTGAACCTGCGCTCGGTCCGCCTGCTGGACGCCGAGAGCGCCTCCCCGGAGGAGTTCGGCATCGAGCAGAAGCTCGTGGTCAATGCCCGGGCCGCCGGCCCGCGCCTGGGCAAGAACGTCCAGCAGGCCATCAAGGGCTCCAAGTCCGGCGACTGGTCGGTCAGCGACGCCGGGGTGGTCACCGCCGGCGGCCTCGACCTCGAACCGCAGGAGTACACCCTGGAAACCGTCGTGGCCGAGGCCGCGGAAGGCGAAGGCTCACGCGCGGCCGCCGTGCTTCCCGGCGGCGGCTTCGTGGTCCTCAACACCGAGGTCACCCCGGAGCTGGAGGCCGAGGGCCTGGCCCGTGACATGGTCCGCGCCATCCAGCAGGCCCGCAAGGACGCCGGACTCAATGTCAGCGACCGGATCAGCACGTCCGTCACGGCGAAGCAGGACGTCGTCGAGGCGCTGCTGGCCAACGCGGAGCTGGTCAAGACCGAAACCCTGACCGTCGAGCTGGAAACCCTGGCGGCCGACATCAAGGACCCACAGGTCAGCGTTGCCAAGAAAGTTGGAGCCTAAACCATGACCGATGAATTCTCCGTTGAAAGCGTCTACGCCGAGCTGCTGGGCCGGGCGCCGGAAAACAAAATGGAGCCACGGCTCGCCCCGCTGCACCGGGCCATGGAAATCCTGGGGGAGCCGAACAAGGCGTTCCCGATCATCCACGTCACCGGCACCAACGGCAAGACCTCCACGGCCCGGATGATCGAGGCCGGGCTGCGCGCCCACGGCCTGAGCACCGGCCGCTACACGAGCCCGCACCTGTCCAAGGTCACCGAGCGGATCAGCATCGACGGCGCCCCGGTGCCGGATGAGACGTTCGTCCGGATCTGGGACGAGATCCGTCCCTACCTGCAGATTGTGGACGGCGAACTCGAGGCGGCGGGCCAGCCCCGGCTGACCTACTTCGAGTGCCTGACGCTCCTGGGCTTCGCGGTCTTCGCTGACCAGCCGGTCAACGTCGCCGTGATCGAAGTGGGCCTGGGCGGCATCACCGACGCCACGAACGTCGGCGATGGCCAGGTGGCCGTCGTCACCCCGATCTCGCTGGACCACACCGATCTGCTGGGCGACACCACCGGGGACATCGCCTACGAGAAGGCCGGCATCATCAAGCCCGGCAGCTTCCTCATCAGCGCGGCGCAGCCGGTCGACGCGGCCCAGGTCCTGCTGGAAAAGGCCAAAGAGGTCAACGTGCCGTTCCGCTTCGAGGGCGTGGAGTTCGGCGTCGAATCCCGCACCGTCGCGGTCGGCGGCCAGATGGTCACCATCCAGGGCATCGCCGGACGCTACGAGGACCTGCTGGTGCCGCTGCACGGCGCGCACCAGGCCGAGAACGCCGCCGTCGCCATTGCTGCGCTGGAAGCGTTCTTTGGCGGGGAAAAGGCGATCGACGCCGAGATCCTGCAGGAGGCCTTCGCCTCCGTCACCTCCCCTGGACGGCTTGAGGTGGTCCGCACCGCGCCGACCATCATCGTGGACGCGGCCCACAACCCGGAGGGCATCCGGGTCTCCGCCGAGGCCATCCACGAGGCCTTCAACTTCACCAAGCTGGTGGTGGTGGTCGGCGTGCTGCGGGAGAAGGATGCCGAGGAGATCCTGCGCCAGCTCAAGGAATCCCTGGGCGGCCTCGCCACCGAATACTGCTTCACCCAGTCCAACTCGCCCCGGGCCGTCCCGGCCGAGGACCTGGCCGAAATCGCGGTTGACCTGGGCTTCGGCGAGGAGAACATCCACGTCGCCGGGAAGCTCGATGATGCCCTCGAATGGGCCGTGGAACGGGCCGAAGCCGACGACGAGCCCGCCGGCGGGGTCCTCGTGACCGGCTCCATCACGCTCGTCGCGGATGCCCGGATCCTGCTCGGAAAGGCGGACGCGTAAGCGATGGCGAAACTCACCAAAGCCCAGCGCGAATGGCGCCCGGGCATGCCCAAAAAACGACGGTCGACGAAGGTCATGTTCGCCTCCACGGTCCTGCTGCTGGAAGCGTTCGTGGTGCTCTTCGGCACACTGGCCGTCTTTGGACTGCACCGGAACGAATACCCTGCGGCCCTGGTCTTCTCGGTCGGGATCGGCCTGTGCCTGGTCTTCGTCTTCACCTGCGCTGTCCTCTCGAAGCCGTGGGGAGTGGCCCTGGGCTGGGTCCTGCAGCTCGTGCTGATCCTGGGCGGCATCGTGGAACCGGCGATGTACCTCGTCGGCGCGCTCTTCGCCGTGGCGTGGTGGTACGGGATCCGGACCGGCATCCGGATTGACCGGGAAGCTGCCCAGCGGGAGCGCGAGCAAGCTGACTGGGATGCGGCCCACCCCCAGGGCCCCGCGCCGGGAAAGAGCGCCTGAACCTCCATCCCGGGCACCTGGCCCGAACCCCGTAGACTTGACCCAAATCCCACCCCAACACATTGGAGCAGCTGTGAGCATTGAGCGCACCCTCGTCCTGATCAAGCCCGACGGCGTCGCCCGCAACCTGTCCGGCGCCATCCTGAGCCGGATCGAAGCCAAGGGCTACACCCTGGCCGAGCTCAAGAAAGTCGACGCAAGCCGCGAACTGCTGGAGCAGCACTACGAGGAGCACGTCGGCAAGCCGTTCTACGAGCCGCTGGTTGAGTTCATGCTCAGCGGCCCCGTGGTCGCCGCGATCTTCGAGGGCCACCGCGTGATCGAGGGCTTCCGCACCCTCGCCGGCACCACGGACCCGACGACGGCGGCGCCCGGTACCATCCGCGGCGACTTCGGCCGCGACTGGGGCCTGAAGGTCCAGCAGAACCTGGTCCACGGCTCGGATTCGGCGGAATCCGCCGAGCGCGAGATCAAGATCTGGTTCTAGCCCGAATTTCGGGACGCCCTCCGCCAGCGAGGGGACGGTTAAGGCCAATGTTCGTACCGGACATTGGCCTTAACCGTCCCCTCGCCGTTTGGGACCTCGCGGCGGGTGGGGCTTCGCTGCGTGCTCCGGGTCCGGAGACCTCTCATCGGCTGGCGCGGCGCACTAGATTCGAGAACTGACGGGTCTGCATGACCCAATGCGCGGGCTCCAGCATGGTGATGCTCAGGATGGGTTGCAGCCATTGTGGCTGTAGCGACCAGTAGCCGCTGACTACCAGCCGGGTGCGCTCACCCGCGGCCTCCCGCAGGTGGAATCCCCAGAGCGAGTCGGTGCAATAGCGCGGCCGGGTTCGTGCCGGGTCGAAGGGACGCCCCCGGAGATCGACCGACATACGCAGGCCCAGGAACCTCTCGGGTTCAAGCGCCGCGACCGCCCACCACTCGCTGCCGTCGGGCTTCGCCGCCAGACGGTCACCGATGGCGATGTCCTGCCACTCCGGATGGATGCGCCCTGCGCTGCGGCGCCCGAAATTATCGAGACGGTCCCAGCTGTACCAGCCGGCGCGATCCGTTCCCATCTGCACCAGCCAGGGCCACACGCGGGAAGGGGGCGCATCGATGGTCACCGCCATGGTCGCGCTTCGGGTGCTGCCCGGAATCAACCCGGCGCCCGGGTAAGGTCCCCGCGCTTCGTCAACGGTCGCACCCCAGTGAAGCAGGCGTGGCCGCGCAACGGCCAGGTAGCCGGTGGTGAAAACGGCCACGGCACCCGCTGCCAGCAGGGATCCCCTCGGTGCAGGGTGCATCATCGCGCTTCCCCCTCAATCATCGCGCTTCCCCTTCATTGGTCAGGTGTTCCCGGAAGAAGCCGAGGATGCGCAGGCGCGCGTCCTCGGCGGAGGGTTCGTGGTAACCGGCAGCGACCAGCTTCGCGAGCACCTTGTCCCCGAACGTGAGCTCCGACGGGCCATGCCTGTTGAGGAAGCCGTGACCGGCGTCGGGATAGACCTTGATGTCATGGTCTATCCCGGCGTCGGCGAGCAGCGGCTCCAGACGCGCCGGGACTTTGCGCACTCCGGGCCAGCGGTCCCTGGCGCCGTAGCTGCCAACGATGGGGCAGGCCCGGGGCATTGCGCGGGCAGTCCCGTCATCGAGTCCGCCGTAGTTGACGCTTGCCGCGGCGAAGTCATGGTCCGGGGCCAGCATGAGGGCGAACCCGCCGCCCATACAGAAGCCGATCACGCCGATCCGGCCGGTGCAGCCGTCCCGTCCGGCCAGCCACGCGCGGGTGAGGTCCAGGTCGCCGAGGGGCCGCCAGCCGCGGATGAGGGACCATAAGCAGGCCGCCCTGCTGCCCCAATAAAACAGGTCAGGTGCCACGGCGAGGAACCCCTCGCCGGCCAGCCAGTCGGCCTGGCCCCTGGTGTCACGGCTCAGGCCGAGTGCGTCATGGATGACGACGACGCCGGGCCACGGACCGGCACCGGCCGGCGTCGCCGCGTAGGCAGGCATGTCCCCTCGTTCGGCGTGAATGCTCACAACGGTCATGGGTCCTCCCGTGCACGCACCACCGCGCCGGGCGCCGCGGCCGGGATGCGCAGTCTCGATGGCATTAGCCTGTGATGCTGCCTGAAGACGTGGACGAAGCAGGTTTAGCGAGTTGGGCCGTAATCTGATCCGTCCATTCGTCGACTGCCGCCCAGTCCCGCAAATCCCCAAAACGGCCGCCGGTGAGCCGGAACAACACCCGGAGCGGTGCCCGCATCTGGCCGGCCTGGTAGACGCCGGAGAAGAGTTTGTGGCCTCGAAGCGGAACTTCTTTGATCAGGACTTCGGCCAGACGTTCCTGTTGCATTGCCGCGCCGCGCCGGCGAATCGGCTTTGGCAGCGCATCCGCCATCCCTACACTGAAGGCCCAGACGGGCCGACTGGCCAGCTCGCGGGCATGGTGTTTGAAGAACAGCAAAGCCGGGGGCAGCCAGGCCTGGTTGTGGACGGCGCTGCCGACCACGACGGCCTCATAGCGGGAGAGGGCCCCGACGTCCTCCACGGACCGGCACTCCACCTCGCCCAGTGCACCCGCCATGCGGGATGCCATATGTTGTGCCATCTCCCGGGTGGACCCCAAGGCGCTTGCATACGCAATAAGAACAGTCATCATGAAGCCTCCGGTCTTCCTTCCTCCAGCCTTATGTAACCTGCGTGCGCGGGGTCGTGCCATAAGTCCCGAGATGGGCCCGGAGCCTCTCATCGAAGAGACGGCTAAGGCCAATGCCCGGCGCGAGCATTGGCCTTAACAGTCTCTTCGACGCGGTTGGGGCGTTTAGTAGCCGGAGGTACCGATGAAAACCTGGATGAAGGCGAAGAAGATCGTCGCGACGACGGCGACGTACAGCAGCGCCGTAATGATCCAGCCGGAGTCGCCGATCACCTTGGTGGGACCGGCGGGCAGGGCAATCACGCCGTGGGAGATGTTCCGGACGCTCACCCAGACGAACAGCGGGATCATCACGGCCCAGACGATCATGCAGAACGGGCAGAGGATGTGGATGGCGTACAGGGCCTGGGACCAGAGCCAGACCACGAACGCGAAGCCCAGCGTCACGCCCGCCTGGAGCCCCAGCCAGTACCACCGGGAAAACCGGGCGCCGGCGAGGATACCCATGGCCGTGGTGATGATCACGGCGAAGGCGACAATCCCGATGAACATATTGGGGAAGCCGAACACGGAACTCTGCGGTGTCTGCATGACCTGGCCGCAGGAGATCCACGGGTTCACGTCGCAGACCGTGACGTGGTTCGGGTCCTTCAGGACCTCCAGCTTCTCCAGCACCAGGGCCCCGGATGCGAGCCAGCCGATGACGCCGGTGATCAGCAGGAGCCAGGCGAACGGGCGGTCGCGGGTCATCGTGGGAAGGGGCCGCGCCGCGGGGGCCGGGCCGGAACCCGGTTGGTGCACGGTCGCGTCGCCGGCAGTGCTGGAGATGCTGGGCATGGAAATTGAGTCCTTTTTTAGTCGTCTTGACCGGGTGCTTCTTGCCCCGATTGTAACGCCGGAGGCTGAGCAGCGCCGGAGAACGGCCCCGCCCGCCTCGCCCGGCCGCGCCTGTTGCACTTCCGGCCCCGCCTGCCCCTGCTTTCACGGCTCCTGTGAGACAATGATCGTGGCTGGAACCCGATCCACATCCGGATTCCGGTCCGGCGATTTTGTTTCAAGACCGCCAATGATGAGCAGGGAGCTGCGGATCCTCTGATTCCAGCTGTCCCGCAATGCCATTGGACGGCACCTGGTTGTGGCGTGTAGGTCAACGGGTTCCAAAACAATCTCGCCGGCCCTCCAGGGCTGCCGCACCCCACTGCCGGTGCGAACCTGAGGGTATTCAATTGACTTCTGTCAATGCCTGCGGGTGTTGACGCATATTTGCCCCCAAGGGGCGCCGAATGTGGCGGCGCATCAGGGGCAGGAGTGTCGCCACATATGGATAATGACCAGGTAGTAGCCGGAAACGAAGAACTAGTAGTCACCGGGGAAGCGCAGGGAACTGCGGAAGCAGAGGCTCCGGTAGCGCCGAAGAGGGCCGTACGGACCCGCCGGAAGGCGCCCGTCGCCAAGGTCAACGCCGCGGAGGCGGCCGAGGCTGTTGCCGAAGCCGCGGCCCTGGCCGACGCGGCCGGTTCAGATGAGCCCGTCCGGGGCCGCCGTAAGCCGGCCAACGTCGAAGCAGCCGGATCTGAAACTGTTGAACCCGAAGCTGCTGTATCTGAAACTGCTGCAGCCGAGACTGCGGCCAAGGCGCCCGCGCGGCGCACCCGGACCCGGAAAGCTGTAGCAGCCCCGGAACCGTTGCCTGCCTTCGCCGGCGACGCCGAAACCGGCGCACCTGCCGCGGCTGAGGCCCCCGCAGCAGCTGGCACTGACGCAACTGCCGCCGCAGAAGCCGCACAAACGGCCGCAGAGACGGTTGCAGAGAAGCCGGTCCGCCGCCGTGCCAGCCGTGCCAAGGCCGCCCCGAAGGCCGAAGAAGCACCCGCGGCAGTACTCCCGGCCGAAGAAGCCGCCGCTGCGGAAGCACCCACCGCGGAACCCGCCGCAGCCCAGCCCGAAGAGCCGGAAGCCCGGCCCGAGGAAAGCCCGGCCGCGTCGCTGTTCATGGAACCGGGTGCCCTCACTTCCGTCATCTTCCAGGCCCCGGACCTGAGCACTGTGGTGCGTCCGGTCCCCGTTGCCGCCGCAGCAGCTGAGCCCGAGGACGAGGAAGGCGACGAGGACGAGGACGCCGGCAACCGCCGTCGGCGCCGCAGCCGCGGCCGGCGCGGCCGCACCCGCACCTCTGCCGAGTCCGACACCGAGTCGGAAGGCACCGAAGAAGAGGGCGACGAAGGTTCCGAGGTAATCCTTGAAGACGGTGTGACCTCCCGCCGCCGCCGCCGCCGTCGCCGTGGAGACCAGGACCTCGAGCTGACCGGCGGGGAAGGCGACGATCCGCCCAACACGGTGACCCGCGTCCGTGCGCCGCGTGCGATGGCCGAGGCGCCGGTGAACAACCGCGTCACATCCGTCAAGGGCTCCACCCGCCTGGAAGCCAAGAAGCAGCGCCGCCGCGAATCCCGCGACACCGGCCGCCGCCGTACCGTCATCACCGAGGCCGAGTTCCTGGCCCGCCGCGAGTCCGTGGACCGCCAGATGATCGTCCGCCAGCGCGACGACAGAATCCAGATCGGTGTCCTTGAAGACGGCGTCCTGGCCGAGCACTTCGTGTCCAAGACCCAGCAGGACTCCCTGATCGGCAACGTCTACCTGGGCAAGGTCCAGAACGTGCTGCCCTCCATGGAGGCCGCTTTCGTGGACATCGGCCGCGGCCGCAACGCCGTGCTCTACGCCGGTGAAGTGAACTGGGAATCCGTCAACCTCGAGGGCAAGCAGCGCCGCATCGAGAACGCGCTGAAGTCCGGCGACTCCGTGCTGGTCCAGGTCACCAAGGACCCGGTCGGCCACAAGGGCGCCCGTCTCACCAGCCAGATCTCGCTGCCCGGCCGGTACCTCGTGTACGTGCCCGGCGGTTCCATGACCGGCATCTCCCGCAAGCTGCCCGACGTCGAACGCAACCGCCTCAAGCGGATCCTCAAGGACCGCCTGCCCGAGGACGCGGGCGTCATTGTCCGCACCGCGGCCGAGGGTGCGTCCGAGGAAGAGCTGACCCACGACATCAACCGCCTCCGCGCGCAGTGGGAAGGCATCGAGAGCCAGTCGACGTCCACCAAGATCCTCGCCCCCGAACTGCTCTACGGCGAACCTGACCTGACCATCAAGGTGGTCCGGGACGTCTTCAACGAGGACTTCTCCAAGCTGATCGTCTCCGGCGAGGAAGCCTGGGACACCATCGAGGCCTACGTCACCTACGTCGCACCGGACCTTGTGGGCCGGCTCGAGAAGTGGACCAAGGACACGGACATCTTCGCGGCCTGGCGCATCGACGAGCAGATCCACAAGGCCCTGGACCGGAAGGTCTTCCTGCCCTCGGGCGGTTCGCTCGTGATCGACCGCACCGAAGCCATGACCGTGGTGGACGTCAACACCGGCAAATTCACCGGCTCCGGCGGCAACCTCGAGGAAACCGTCACCAAGAACAACCTGGAAGCGGCCGAGGAAGTCGTCCGGCAGCTGCGCCTGCGCGACATTGGCGGCATCATCGTGATCGACTTCATCGACATGGTGCTCGAATCCAACCGCGACCTCGTGCTGCGCCGCATGGTGGAGTGCCTGGGCCGGGACCGGACAAAGCACCAGGTGGCCGAGGTGACCTCGCTGGGCCTCGTGCAGATGACCCGCAAGCGGATGGGCACCGGGCTGCTGGAAGTCTTCGGCGAACAGTGCGAAACATGTGCGGGCCGCGGCATCGTCACCCACGACGAGCCGGTGGAGCACCGCCGCGCCAACACGGTCGCCGCGGAGCACTATGTGCCGCGCACCGAGGCGCAGCCTGCTGCCCGCCCGGAACGCAAGAGCCGTCGCCGCGGCCGGGGGGGCCAGGGCGGAGAGACCGCGCCGGCCGCACCCGCGCCCGTCCACGCCGAACCCACTGAGGCCGAACGCCACGCCAAGGCCGAGGCCACCCGTGCCGCGCTGGCCAACATCGCTGCCGCAGCGCACGCCGCGCACCTGCACGACGGGGAGGCAGCCGCAGCCAGCGACGCCGGGGCCCGCCAGGCCGCCGTCGACGCCGTCACGCAGCTGGCAGCCGCCGACGAGGCAGCCGGCCGCCCCGCAACGGTGCTGACGTTTGGCGGCGAGCAGGTGGCCCTGCCCTTCGTCGAGCACGCGGAGGACGCGCCGTCACCGGCCCTGACCCTGGACCTGCTGACCGAGGCCTTCGCAAACCTGGGCGAAGCCGAGGCCGGCAAGCCGAACCAGGCCGCAGCTGTTGCCGCCCCGGAAGCCACGGCGCCCGAGGCGCCGTCGGCCGTCCGCGCTGCGGAGGCGCCGGCGTCACGCACAGCTGACACCACGACGCTGCGCGGCCGCCGCGGGCGCCGCAACCGGAGTGCCAGCCGCGCCCAGGGCGCAGCCAACGAAACCTCCGTGGAGCACCGCGAGGCAACCCGGCCGGCCGCGGCCGGATCGGTCCACGAGGCCAAGGCTCCCGTTGCGGCCGGGCCTGCGTCCATCCCGGCCGGCAACGAGCCGATCATCCTCGGCGTCGGCGTGCCGGCGTCGGAGCTGTAGTCCTCCGCGACTGACCACGTCCCCGTCCGGTCATTATTTCGACTGGTCGGGCCGCGGGTCCGGGTCAGGGCAGACGTAACATACGTCCGCCCGGGCCCGGGCCCGCTCGTGCGTTAACGGGTCCTCCGGGTGGCAAGGGCTAGGCTGGAACACTGACACGGGGTGCCGGGCATCGGGCCGGCTGAGATCCAGACCCGTTGAACCTGTCCGGTTAGCACCGGCGAAGGGATGTCTTCCTTGTCCGCGAAATCGAATCCGTCCGAGTTCCTCCCGCCCAATTTTCTGCACAACGAGTCTCTGCCGGCCCCGCCGCGCATTCCCCGCGTGCTGGCCATCGCCGGCTCCGATCCCTCCGGCGGGGCCGGAATCCAGGCCGACCTGAAGAGTATCGCGGCGAACGGCGGCTACGGCATGGCCGCCATCACCGCCCTGACAGCGCAGAACACGCAGGGCGTGCGCGCCGTCCACGTCCCCCCGGCGGCGTTCCTCACGGCGCAGCTGGACGCCATCAGCGACGACATCGGCATCGACGCCGTCAAGATCGGCATGCTCGGTGACGCCGCCGTGATCGACGCCGTCCGCGGCTGGCTGGAAAAGGTGCGCCCCGCCGTCGTGGTCCTGGACCCGGTGATGGTCGCCACCAGCGGTGACCGGCTCCTGCAGGAATCCGCCGAGGCCGCCCTGCAGGCCCTCCTGCCGCTGGCGGACCTCATCACGCCCAACCTCGCCGAACTCGCCATCCTGCTCAAGGAACCCGTCGCTGCCGACTGGACCGAGGCCCTGGCGCAGGGCAAGCGGCTGGCCGCCCTGACCGGCACCCCCGTCCTGGTTAAGGGCGGACACCTCCAGGGCGCCGGGCCGGGGGACGGGCATGCCCACGACGCCGACGGCCACGACGCCGACGCCGGCACCGGCTGCCCGGATGCGCTGGTCAACACCGGCGGCCTGCTCGGCCAGGAAACGGTGGTGGTGCCGGGGGAGCGGATCGCGACGCGCAACAGCCACGGCACCGGATGCTCCCTGTCCTCGGCCATGGCCACCGTGCAGGCCCGGGTGGGGGACTGGGAAGCGGCGCTGCGGGAAGTCAAGCCGTGGCTGCTGGGCGCGCTCCGCGGAGCCTCGGCCCTGGACGTCGGCTCGGGCAACGGCCCGGTCCACCACTTCCACCACCTGCAGCACCTCCAGGCCGGGCACGGTCCGGCGGCGGGGGAGTTCGCCGCAGCCCTGCGCGCAGGAGCCGCGGATGATCTTGAGGCGATCTACGCCCTGGACTTCGTCCGCGGACTGGCCGACGGCACCTTGCCCGAGCACGAGTTCGCGTACTACCTCGCCCAGGACGCCATCTACCTCAACGGCTACTCCCGGGTCCTGGCCCGGGCCGCGGCGATTGCCCCCACCGAGGCCGAGCAGCTGTTCTGGGCCCGTTCGGCGCAGACCTGCCTGGAGGTCGAATCCGAGCTGCACCGTTCCTGGCTCAGCACGCGCCTCACGGCCTCCACCCTGGGCCCGGTCACGAAAGCGTATGTGGACCACCTGCTGGCCGCCTCGGTCTCCGGCAGCTATGGCGTCCTCGTGGCGGCGGCGCTGCCCTGCTTCTGGCTCTACGCCGAGGTCGGTTCCACGCTGCACCGGGAGTTCCTGGCCGGTGGCGCCCCCGGGGAGCACCCCTACGCCGGCTGGCTGCGGACCTACGCCGACGAGGACTTCGCCGCCGCGACCCGGCAGGCCATCGCGTACACGGACACGGCGGCCGGGCGGGCATCGGAGAGCGAGCGGCAGGCCATGGCCCTGGCTTTCCGGCAGTCTTCGCGCTACGAAGTGGACTTCTTCGACGCGCCGCGGCTGTACGCCTGACGCGAGCTGGTCCGGACTACCGGTACGATGGTGGGGCGCGGTTCCGGAAGTCGTTGCGGCAACACAGCTCAAGATGGTCAAGATCCCGGCCAAGAACATTGGCAGGGACTTTGCATCAAGATGTTGTGGCGCCTATCACGGACTACCCGCCGGAACCAGCCTCATTTGCGGCCGAAGGCAAAATTAGCGTATTCTAGATCTTCGGTGCTTACGCCAACACTTGGGTTATGACCCTGAGAACGGTCCGCTTGGAATTCCAAATGGATTTGTTCCGGGGATAGCTCATGGGTTCCCCCGGGGAATCCACCGGCGTTGAGGCACAGCGTGAGCCGGTCCAAACAATTTGGCCCCTGGTTCCGCACGCAAATCTAGTAATAAACGTCGAGAGAAGTGAGTTCCCCAGTGGTGTACGCGATTGTCCGCGCAGGCGGCCGCCAAGAGAAGGTTTCCGTTGGAGACTTCGTTACCCTGAACCGCGTCCCCGGTGGAGCCGGCAGCACCTTTGAGTTGCCCGCACTGCTCCTGGTGGACGGTGACAAAGTCACGTCTGCTGCTGCGGACCTGGCCAAGGTAACGGTTACGGCTGAGATCCTCGAAGACCTCCGTGGTCCGAAGATCGTCATCCAGAAGTTCAAGAACAAGACCGGTTACAAGAAGCGTCAGGGCCACCGTCAGGAACTGACCAAGGTCAAGATCACCGGTATCAAGTAACTCTTCGTTACTGTTCAGGTTCCAGCAGATTCCCCAGAATTTTTGAAGGCAGGCATTTCAAATGGCACATAAAAAAGGCGCGAGTTCCACTCGCAACGGTCGTGACTCCAACGCCCAGTACCTCGGCGTTAAGCGCTTCGGTGGCCAGGTAGTTTCCGCAGGCGAGATCATCGTCCGCCAGCGCGGCACCCACTTCCACCCGGGCGCCGGCGTAGGCCGCGGCGGGGACGACACCCTGTTCGCCCTGACCCCCGGTGCTGTCGAGTTCGGCACCCGCCGTGGTCGCCGCGTTGTGAACATCGTGGCTGCTGCAGCTGCAGAGTAACAATAAGTTCTAAATCGGTGGGGCGGGCCATTAGGTCCGCTCCACCGGTGTTTTAACCGCATTACAATCATCTTGGGCCTCTTTGGGGGTCCGGGGAACAGCACTGAGGAGATCCACGTGGCGAGCTTTGTAGACCGGGTAGTACTGCACGTATCCGGCGGTACCGGCGGTCACGGCTGTGTCTCCGTCCACCGTGAGAAGTTCAAGCCCCTCGGCGGTCCCGACGGCGGCAACGGCGGCAACGGCGGCGACGTCATCCTGCGCGTGGACCCCCAGACCACCACCCTGCTCGACTACCACCACGCGCCCCACCGGCACGCCACCAACGGCGGCCCTGGCATGGGCGACTGGCGCGGCGGCAAAAACGGCGAAACCCTGATCCTTCCGGTGCCGGTGGGCACCGTGGTGAAGTCCAAGTCCGGCGAAGTCATCGCCGACCTCGTGGCCGAAGGCGACGAATACATCGCCGCCGCCGGCGGCATTGGCGGCCTCGGCAACGCCTCCCTGTCCTCCCAGAAGCGCCGCGCGCCCGGCTTCGCGCTGCTCGGCATCGAAGGAGAATCCAGCGACGTCGTCCTGGAACTGAAGTCCATCGCCGACATCGCCCTCGTCGGCTTCCCCTCCGCCGGCAAGTCCAGCCTGATCGCCGCAATGTCCGCCGCCCGGCCCAAGATCGCGGACTATCCCTTTACAACCCTCATCCCCAACCTGGGTGTCGTCCAGGCCGGTGAAGTCCGCTTCACCATTGCCGACGTCCCCGGCCTGATCGAGGGTGCCAGCGAGGGGAAGGGCCTGGGCCACCACTTCCTGCGCCACGTCGAGCGGTGCGCCGCCCTGGTGCACGTGCTGGACTGCGGCACGCTCGAATCGGACCGCGATCCGCTCTCCGATCTCGCCATCATCGAGGCCGAGCTGGAGAAGTACGCCGTCGACATGAGCTACAGCGGGTCCGACGGCGAAGTCGTTCCGCTGAACCACCGCCCCCGCCTCGTGGCCCTGAACAAGGTTGACCTGCCGGATGGCAAGGACATGGCCGAGTTCGTCCGCCCGGAGCTCGAATCCCGGGGCTACAAGGTCTTCGAAATCTCGGCGACGAGCCACGAAGGCCTCCGCCAGCTTGGCTTCGCCATGGCCGAAATCGTAAAGGCCGCCCGCGACGCCGTCGCCGCGACCCCGCCGAAGGTACACGCCCCCGTGCTGCGCCCCCGCGCCGTCAACGAGACCGGCTTCACGATCCGCCGCGAGGAAAAGAACCTTGAGCCGCTCTTCCGCGTCCTCGGCGACAAGCCCGTGCGCTGGGTCAAGCAGACAGACTTCACCAACGAGGAAGCGATCGGCTACCTCGCCGACCGCCTGGCCAAGCTCGGCGTCGAAAATGAACTGTTCAAGCAGGGCGCCAAGCCGGGCGACATGGTGGTCATCGGCGAGGACGACGGCGTCGTCTTCGACTGGGAGCCGACCATGATGGCCGGTGCTGAGCTGCTCGCCTCGCCCCGCGGCACCGACGTGCGCTTCGCCGACATCGGCGACCGCCCGACGCGTGGCCAGAAGCGCGACGAACAGCAGGAACGCCGCGACGCCAAGGCCGCCGCCCGCGCCGAGCTCGAAGCCGAACGCAAGGCCGGCATCTGGACCGAATCCGTCAGCAGCCGCCGCGCGCGGCAGCCGCTCAAGGAGAGTGGACTGGGCGAAGCCGATGACGAGTAAGGCCGTCGTCGAGCACCGGTCCCAGCCGCTCAGCGCTCAAGACCTCAAGGCCCAGGCCATCAACGCCCCGGACCGCACCGCGCTGTCAGGTGCGCGCCGGATCGTCGTCAAGGTCGGCTCGTCCTCGCTGACGTCCATCAAGGGCGGGATCTCCGAAGAGGCCCTGACCGGACTCGCCGACGCCCTGGCGCACAAGCGCAACGCGGGCGCGGAGATCATCCTGGTGTCCTCCGGTGCGATCGCCGCCGGCCTCGCCCCGCTCGGCCTTGAGAAGCGCCCCCGCGACCTCGCCACCCAGCAGGCCGCCGCCAGTGTGGGTCAGGGCCTGCTGATGGCCCGCTACACCCACGCCTTCGGCGCGCACGGGGTTACCGTCAGCCAGGTGCTGCTGACCGCCGATGACTTCATGCGCCGCAGCCAGCACACCAACGCGTTCCGCGCGCTGGACCGGCTGCTGAACCTCGGCGTTGTCCCGGTGGTCAACGAAAATGACACCGTAGCCACCCACGAGATCCGCTTTGGCGACAACGACCGCCTCGCTGCCCTGGTGGCTCACCTGGTCCGCGCCGACGCGCTCGTGCTGCTCTCCGACGTCGACTCCCTGTACGACGGTCCGCCGTCGCACGGCGCCAAGCGGATTCCGCACGTCTCCGGCCCCCACGACCTCGACGGCGTCTCGATCGGCAGCACCGGCAAGGCCGGCGTGGGCACGGGCGGCATGGTCACCAAGGTCGAAGCCGCCAGCATCGCCGCGGGGTCGGGTATCCACGCCCTCGTAACATCCACGGCCAATGCGGCCGCCGCGCTGGCCGGCGAGGACGTGGGCACGTGGTTCTCCGTCAACGGCGCGCGCAAGCCGATCCGGCTCCTGTGGCTGGCCCACCTGGCATCCGTGCGCGGCACCCTGGTGCTCGACGACGGCGCGGTCAAGGCCGTCCGCGACCGCCGCACCTCGCTTCTGCCGGCCGGAATCGCCGCGGTGAAGGGCGACTTCGAGGCCGGCGACGCCGTGGAGATGGTGTCTCTGGACAACACGGTGATTGCCCGCGGGCTGGTCAACTATTCGGCCGCCGAGCTGCCCCAGATGCTGGGCCGCTCCACCCATGAGCTCGGCAAGGCACTGGGCCGCGGATATGACCGCGAAGTTGTTCATGTTGACGACCTGGTGCTGGTCTAGGTTCCCCCGACGCCTAAACTGGAAGCATGACTGAGGCCCTGACTTCCGCTGCCGTGACTGATGTGCCTGCCGGCACCGTTCCCGCCGGTAACGCCGCGCCCGCCCAAGGGTTCGCCGCGGCGCCGGATCCGGCAGCGGCTCCTGGCACGGCAACGGAGACCGAAGCAGCCGTCCACGCGGTCGCAGACCGCTCACGCCACGCCGCCCACAGGATGGCACGCGCCAACCGGGCCTGGAAGGACCGGGGCCTGCGCGCCGTCGGCAAGGCGCTGGTGGATCACAAGCACCAGATCCTGGCCGCCAACGCCAAGGACGTCGCGGCCGGCCGGGCCGCCGGCACCAGCGCCGCCCTGCTGGACCGCCTGACGCTGACCGAGTCACGCATCACGGCCCTCGCCGCCGCACTGGAAAACCTCGCCACCCTGCCCGACCCCGTCGGGAACGTGGTGCGGGGCCAGACTCTCCCCAACGGGCTGCGCCTGCGCCAGATCAACGTACCCATGGGCGTGGTGGCCGCGATTTATGAGGCCCGCCCGAACGTCACGGTCGACATCGCCGGACTGGCCCTCAAGAGCGGCAACGCCGTCATCCTGCGCGGCGGATCCGCCGCCGCTGCCACCAACGCCGCCCTGATCACCATCCTCCGGGATGCGCTGGAATCGGTGGGCCTGCCCGCCGACGCCGTCCAATCCGTGGACCAATACGGCCGCGACGGCGCCAACGCGCTCATGCGGGCGCGCGGCCGGGTGGACGTGCTCATTCCCCGCGGCGGGCGCGAGCTGATCCAGGCCGTCGTGACGAACTCCTCCGTGCCGGTCATCGAGACCGGTGAAGGCAACGTCCATATCTTCCTGGACGCTTCCGCCAGCGAGGAAATGGCCGTGGACATCCTCCTCAACGCCAAGACCCAGCGGCCCAGCGTCTGCAACACCGTCGAAACGCTCCTGGTGCACTCCAAGTCCACTGTCCTTCCCGCGGTAGCCGCCGCATTGCGGGCTGCCGGGGTCACCCTGCACGTGGACCAGCGCATCCGCGCCGCCCTGCCGGCCTCGGTCCAGTCCGTGCCGGCCGCGGAAGACGACTGGGCCACCGAATACATGAACCTGGACCTGGCCGTGGCCATGGTGGACAGCCTGGACGAGGCCGTCAGGCACATCCGCAAGTGGTCCACCGGCCACACCGAAGCGATCCTGACCAACGACCTCGCCAACGCCGAGCGCTTCATCGCCGAGGTCGATTCGGCGGCCGTGATCGTGAACGCCTCCACCCGCTTCACCGACGGAGGCGAGCTCGGCCTCGGCGCCGAAGTGGGCATTTCCACCCAAAAACTCCATGCCCGCGGCCCCATGGGACTGACCGAGCTGACCACGACCAAGTGGATTGTGCAGGGCGAGGGCCAGATCCGGGGCTAGCAACGCTGTAACATGGAACGGAAGACCGGAACGGCGGACACCTCCGCCGTCGTCAAATTTTGAACTCACTAGGGGAGAACATGCTGTCGCAGCAGATCGCCACTTTCGTCGCCGCCGCCGGCGAATCGGGCCACGAGGAACTCGCACCGCTCATTGCACCGCCGTTTGTCATTGGCGGCACCATGTTCGCGATCCTGGTGGTCCTGCTGCTGATCACCCTGTCCTACTCCAACCTGGGACGGCGCCACGTGGCTGTCGAGGAGCACTCGGACCCGCACCGCCAGCACCCGAACAAGCACGATCACGGCCAAGGTCACTAATATTTCCGCCCCCACGAAGCAGCGCGGCGCCCAGCGCCGCCTGCGTCTGGGTGTGATGGGCGGCACGTTCGACCCCATCCACCACGGACACCTTGTCGCGGCCAGTGAGGTCGCGGCCAAGTTCGACCTCGACGAAGTCGTTTTTGTGCCCACCGGCCAGCCCTGGCAGAAGATGGCCAAGAAGGTCAGCGAAGCCGAGCACCGGTATCTCATGACAGTCATCGCCACGGCCTCGAACCCGCGCTTCACCGTGAGCCGGGTGGACGTGGATCGTCCGGGACCGACCTACACGATCGACACCCTGCGTGACCTGCGGACCCTGCGTCCGGACGCCGATCTGTTCTTCATCACCGGCGCGGACGCCCTGGCCCAGATTTTGTCCTGGAAAGACATCGATGAACTCTGGTCCCTCGCGCACTTCGTGGGTGTAACCCGGCCGGGCCACGTCCTGGACGGCATGGGCCGCAAAGACGTCAGTCTCCTGGAGGTCCCGGCCATGGCCATTTCCTCCACGGATTGCCGCACGAGGGTGGCCGAAGGCAACCCGGTCTGGTACCTCGTGCCGGACGGGGTGGTCCAGTACATCGCCAAGTACGGCCTGTACCACGCCAGCCCCGACGCCGATCGCCTCGAAGCCGGACACGCCGGGACCGCCAACGCCGGAAACGGCGCGGCAGGGACTGCCCCCGCACAGCACGATCCAGCCTTTGAGATAACCCAACCAGCCAGCACTGAATGAGTTTGCCATGAGTCAGGAACAGCCTCCCATCCGCAGCCGCCGCGAATTGCGGCAGGCCAGAGATGAACGTCTGGACACTCCGGGCCCGGGCGAGCCGACGGAGGCCGAAATCACCGGCCGGAGCCGTCGCGTTGCCGACGCCCCGGTTGACTCTGTGCGTGCTGATTCTGTGCCCGCTAGCACTGAGCGGTCTTCCCAGGTCCGGGCACGGGACCGCGCCGCGCTGCGGACCATCAAGGAACTCGCAGAGAAGGAAGGCCAGCTGGCCGGCGGAGGGCCGCCCACGCGACGCCAGTTGAGGCTTTTGGAGCTGGCGACCGAAACGGCCCCGGCCACCCAGGCCAACACCATTGTCCCGGTGTCGCCGCGGACCCGGGCCACCCCGGTGGTTTCCCCGGCCCCGAAGGACGCCGCTCCGAAGGAGGCTGCCCCGGCTGGGGCGGCCGCCCCGGCGCCCAGGGCCCCCGCTGCGCCCAAGGCTCCCGCGGCCGACGGCGCCGGACCGGGCGGGGCGACGCCCGAGGGCATGACCCTGGAGCAGGCGCTGGCCGCCCGCGAACTCCTCGCGGAGCAGGCCAAGAACCAAGTGGCCAAGATGGAACACATTGCGGCCACGGATCCGGATGCCGTTGATCCGGCCGTCCTGGCCGAGCAGATCGCCCTCGCCGAGCGTGCCGCGATCCTGAACCGCCGCGCCGCCGCCAAGCAGAAGCTTGCCGAACAAAACAGCCAGCCGGCGGCGCCCCGCAACGATCCGACCACGGCCAACAACCTGGCCATGGTCACACCCTTGGAATTCGAGAAGGTTCCCGGCGTGGAGCGGCCCGTCATGAAGCGCCCTGCCACGTCGTACGTTCCGGTTGTCACCAACCCGGGTCCGCGCGTGGACGCGCCACGGAAACCCGGCCTGCGGCGGCCGGGCATCTCCCGCCAGAAGGCCGCAGGTCCCGCGACGGGCTCTGCCGCTGGCAGGGCCGGTGTCCTGGCCCGTGCGGAGGCAGCCGCAAAAGCTGGAAGGGCTAGGCCTGCAAACGCGGCAAACGCTGCAAACGCGGGAAATTCGGCGGGGGAGGCCGAGGAAAGACTCGTGGGCGGGGAACCCGTGGCCGCGAATGCCGCCTACGGGCTCGAACCCCTGGATGCCGCCACCGCCGGACTCGGCCGGGCGCGCCGCCTGCGCATGCTCCAGCTCGGCGTCCTGGCGGTGGGGATCGTTGCCCTCATCGCCGGCATCACGCTGATCGTCACCGGGCTGGCCCACTAGGTCTCAGGCCGCCACTGGCGCCACATTTTCATCACCATAATTTTTCATCACTACAAGGAGTCCCGTGACTGCAACCGATTCATCCATCACTACCGCCCGCCACGCAGCCCGCGCTGCCTCGGAGAAGCTTGCCGAGGACATCGTGGCCCTGGACGTCAGCGAACGGCTGGCCCTGGCCGACGTCTTCCTGATTGCCTCGGCCCCGAGCGAACGCCAGGTCAACGCGATCGTGGACGGCATCGAGGACGAGCTCTCCAAGTTTGACCAGAAGCCCGTCCGCCGCGAGGGCCGCTCCGGCGGCCGCTGGGTGCTGCTGGACTACTCCAACGTCGTCATCCACGTCCAGCACGAGGAAGACCGCGTGTTCTACGCCCTCGAGCGCCTGTGGAAGGACTGCCCCGTCGTCGATCTGCAGCTCGGCGACGACGCCTCCGCCAAGGCCACCGCCGGCACCGACACGGAGTAGCGCCCGCGTTCAGGCCACCTCCGGACGCCAAACCGGGCCGAATATGCCCGATTTGGAATTTTCCGGAGGGCTGGTCTAAGATATTTGAGTTGCTTCGGAGAAATCCGGACAAAAAACCGGAACATCGCACGTCGGCAGACATGCTCGGAGCAGCGAAAATTCGGGGCTGTGGCGCAGCTGGTAGCGCACCTGCATGGCATGCAGGGGGTCAGGGGTTCGAGTCCCCTCAGCTCCACCGGACAATCCGCCGGAATCGAAAGATTCCGGCGGATTTTTTTGTGCCCGGTTCCATGTTGGATTTTGTGCCAGGTTCCGCACCCCTGTTCCATGAGTCAGCGCGCCGATTAGCGCGAACGCGATTTGTGGTTTAGGCTATTCAGGTTGCTTCAGGGAGGATGAAACTTCCAGGCAAATGAGGGGCTGTGGCGCAGCTGGTAGC
Organism: Arthrobacter sp. 05T410; assembly: GCF_056396505.1. NCBI lineage: Bacteria > Bacillati > Actinomycetota > Actinomycetes > Micrococcales > Micrococcaceae > Arthrobacter > Arthrobacter sp. 05T410. The sequence continues at coordinate 87,963 of NZ_JBFTLP010000011.1, forward strand.
GCACCTGCATGGCATGCAGGGGGTCAGGGGTTCGAGTCCCCTCAGCTCCACCAGAAAGGGAATCACCGCCAGGCGGTGGTTCCCTTTTTCGTACCCTCCGCAGCTGTGCAGGACTTCGAAAGTCGCATCCGTCAAGACCGTCTCATGACCGGACGTCATAAACTGTCATTTAGGCTCTCCACCCTGAGCTGGACCTTGCTATCGTCGCTAGGAGACAGCCGCCCTGCGGCTTAGCTGGAAGGCCATTTCCGGCTTTACGACTAAGGAACATCATGAAGCGCACACGACTTTCCGTTATTGGCCTCATCGCCGCTGCAGGACTCGCCCTGGCAGGCTGCGGGTCGGCGTCCACCACCCCGGCCAGCTCAGCGCCGGCAGCCGGTGCGGACACCTCCCTCAGCGACGTCAAGAGCGCAGGCGTGCTCAAGGTCGGCACGGAAGGCACTTACAAGCCGTTCACGTTCCACGCCAACGGCAGCGGTGAGCTGACGGGCTACGACGTGGAGATCATGAACGCCGTCGCCGCGAAGCTGGGCGTCAAGCCCTCCTACCAGGAGACGCAGTTCGACGCCATCTTCGCCGGCCTCGACGCCAAACGGTTCGACGTCGTCGCCAACCAGGTTTCCATCACCGACGAGCGCAAGGCGAAGTACGACTTCTCTACCCCGTACACGGTGAGCACCGGCGTGCTCGTCACGAAGTCGGACAACGACAGCATCCACTCCTTTGACGACCTCAAGGGCAAGACCACGGCGCAGTCCCTGACGAGCAACTGGTACAAGCTGGCGCAGCAGAGCGGCGCGAACGTCGAGGCCGTCGAGGGCTGGGCGCAGGCAATCACGCTGCTTAAGCAGGGCCGCGTCGATGCCACCATCAACGACAAGCTGACCTACCTGGACTCCCAGAAGACCGACCACGACGCCGACATCAAGATTGCCGCCGAGACCACCGACAAGTCGCTGAGCGCGTTCACCCTGCGCAAGGGATCCACCAGCCTGACCGATGCCATCAACAAGGCCCTCGGCGAGCTGGCGGCCGACGGCACCCTGACGAAGATCTCCCAGAAGTACTTCGACGCCGACGTCTCGAAGTAGCCCTGTGCAAGCCGCAGAGAAACGCCGCGTCCGGGCATGAGCATCAACTGGGAACTCGTGTGGTCATCGCTGGGCCCGCTCCTGACGGGTGCGATCTTCGGCACCATTCCCTTGGCGCTGGCCTCGTTCAGCCTGGGCCTGCTGCTGGCACTGGTGGTGGCCCTCATGCGGCTGAGCCGCAACCGCCTGGTTTCGGCGGTGGCGCGGACCTACATCTCCGTCATCCGCGGAACCCCGCTTTTGGTCCAGCTGTTCGTCATTTTCTACGGGCTCCCTTCCGTCGGAATCACCATCAGCCCCTGGCCCAGCGCCATCATCGCGTTTTCCCTGAACGTCGGCGGCTATGCCGCGGAGGTCATCCGGGCGGCCATCCTGTCGGTTCCGAAGGGCCAGTGGGAGGCCGGCCACACCATCGGAATGTCGCGCCGGCAGACGCTCGTGCGGATCATCCTGCCGCAGGCCGCCCGGGTCTCGGTTCCGCCGCTCTCGAACACCTTCATCAGCCTGGTCAAGGACACGTCGCTGGCGTCGCTGATCCTCGTCACCGAACTGTTTCGCGTGGCGCAGCAGGTGGCGGCCTTCAGCCAGGAGTTCATGCTGCTATATCTGGAGGCGGCCGTGATCTACTGGGTCATCTGCCTCGTTCTCGCCAGCGGACAGTCCGTCCTGGAGAAGAGATTGGACCGCTATGTCGCCCACTGAACCTCAACCCTCTGACGTTCCTGTCCCGGACGAGCCGCTCCTGACCGTCACGGGCCTGCGCAAGTCGTTCGGCCACCATGTTGTGCTCAAATCCATCGACCTTGAAGTCCGCCGCGGCGAAGTGGTCACGTTGATCGGGCCGTCCGGATCAGGAAAAACGACAGTCCTGCGCTGCCTGAACGGCCTCGAAGTGCCCGACGCCGGCGTCGCCGAATTCGCGGGGCAACTGACCGTGGACTTTGCCACACCGGTGGCGAAGAAGCAGGTGCTGGCCTTGCGGGACCGCAGCGCCATGGTGTTCCAGCACTACAACCTCTTCCCCCACAAGACCGTCCTGGAGAACGTGATCGAGGGCCCCGTCCAGGTGCAGAAGCGGCCCAAGGCGGACGCGATCCAGGAGGCCCGGGACCTGTTGGCCCGCGTCGGCCTGACCGGCAAGGAGAACAGCTACCCGTTCGAGCTCTCCGGCGGCCAGCAGCAGCGCGTCGGCATTGTGCGTGCCCTCGCCCTGCGCCCGCAACTGCTGCTCTTCGACGAGCCCACCTCTGCGCTGGACCCCGAGCTCGTGGGCGAGGTCCTGGCCGTCATCAAGGAACTCGCGGACGAAGGCTGGACCATGGTGGTGGTCACCCACGAGCTCGCGTTCGCCCGTCAGGTGGCCGACGAGGTCATCTTCATGGACGGCGGCGTGGTGGTCGAACGCGGCCACCCCGATACCGTACTGCGGGACCCGCAGGAGGAACGCACTCGGCAGTTCGTGGACCGCCTGCTGAACCCGTTCTAAGGCGCCCCGCCAGCGGCGAGAAAAAGCGGCGGGAATTCGGGCGGGCACAGGGATGGGCACAGGCGGCGACTAAACTTGGTCGGGTGAACGACTCCCTGCCCCCATGCCCCGAATGCTCCAGCGAATACACCTACGAAATGGGGGCGCTCCTGGTCTGCCCGGAGTGCGCGCACGAATGGTCGGCATCCGCGGAGACTGACACAGACGCCGACGCCCCTGCGGCCGCGGTCATCAAGGACGCGGTGGGCAACGTCCTCGCCGACGGCGACACCGTCACCGTGGTCAAGGACCTGAAAATCAAGGGCAGCTCCACCGTCATCAAGGTCGGCACCAAGGTCCGCGGCATCCGCCTGGTCAACGGTGTTGGAGACCACGACATCGACTGCAAGGTGGACGGCGTGGGCCCCATGCAGCTCAAGTCCAGCGTCGTCAAGAAGATCTGACCGGGGACACGACCGTGACCGCAGAGACGGTGCGGGCGGCCGACGTCGTCGTGGTCGGCGCCGGCCAGGCGGGCCTGTCGGCGGCCTACCACCTTCAGCGCCGCGGCTTCGTCCCGGCCGGCGCTGACCCGGCCGGCCCGGCCGCGGCCGGGACGTACATCGTGCTCGACGCCGAGGACGGGCCCGGCGGAGCCTGGCGGCACCGCTGGAAGAGCCTGCTCATGGCCACGGTGAACGGCATCAGCGACCTCCCGGGAATCCCGCAGCCCGATGTGGACCCCGCCGAGGCCAGCTCCAGTTTCCTCACCCGCTATTTCGGCGGGTACGAGCACGACCTCGGCCTCGCGATTGAGCGGCCGGTCAAAGTGCAGTCGGTGAGCCGCGAGGACGATGACCCCGCCGGGCGGCTGAGCATCGCAACCTCCCGCGGCCGGTTCTCTGCCCGCGCCCTCATCAACGCAACCGGCACCTGGACCCGGCCATTCTGGCCCATCTATCCGGGCCAGGCCAGCTTCCGCGGCCGGCAGCTGCACGTCGCCGACTACGTTTCCGCCGACGAATTCCGCGGGCAGCACGTCATCGTCGTCGGCGGCGGGATCTCGGCCGTCGGGCTGCTCGACGAGATCTCCAAGGTCACCACCACCACATGGTTCACGCGCCGGGTACCGGTCTGGCGCGAGGCCGCGTTCGACCGGCAGGCCGGCCACGACGCCGTCGCCCTGGTCGAGGAGCGGGTGCGCCAGGGCCTGCCGCCGCAGAGCGTCGTCTCCGTGACGGGCCTGCTCTGGACCCCGGCCCTGCGCGCAGCCGCAGCGCGCGGCGTCCTGGACCGGCACCCCATGTTCACCGCGATCGAACCCGACGGGGTCCGGATGGCTGACGGCAGCTTCCTGGCCGCCGGGGTCATCCTGTGGGCCACGGGATTCCGTGCCGAACTCGAACACCTCGCCCCGCTGCACCTGCGCGGACCCGGCGGCGGCATCGCGATGAACGGCACCCAGGTCGCGGGCGAGCCGCGGGTGCACCTCGTCGGCTACGGGCCTTCCTCGTCCACCATCGGCGCCAACCGGGCCGGCCGGGCCGCCGTCGCCGGAATCGTCCCCTTGCTGGCCCGGTCCGGTATAACGTAAAACGTAAGACCTGCAGAGCAGCGCCGGGGGAGGCCTCACACCCGGCTCCCACTGCCAGCACCCATACCCAAGCCCGAGAAGAAACGGCGGCACAACGCGCGTGGCGGACAACAGCTTCGAATCCCTCTTTGCCCGGCTGAGAAGATTCCCGGACGTCGAGGCCGACAACCTGCAGGCCTGGGACGCGACGGACAGACTCCTGCTGGACTCTGCCCTTGAGATGCCCGCGGCCGGCCTGCTGCAGCCCGGCGGCCGGCTCGCGGTGGTGGGGGACCGGTACGGTGCCCTCACCCTCGGCGCACTGAACCTCGGGGCGGACGCTGTGCGCGTCCAGCAGGACCTCATCACCGGTGAACGGGCACTGCGGGCGAACGCCGAGGCCCTGGGCATCGACGGTGGCTTCAAGCACCTCCCGTTGGGCGCCGAACTGCTGGAGGGAGCCTCCCTGGTCTTGCTGCAGTTGCCCCGGTCCCTGGCGGAACTTGAGGAAATCGCCGACGCCGTGGCCCGCTACGCGGCGCCCGAGGTGGTGCTGGTCGCGGGCGGACGCGTCAAACACATGGGCCTGGGCATGAACGCCGTCCTGGCGCGCTACTTCGAGGATGTCCAGCCCCAGCTGGCGCGGCAGAAATCACGGCTCCTGCTGGCCCGGAGCCCCAGGCCGGTCCCGGCCGCGCTGCCCTTCCCGGTCACTGAGGTCAACGACGAACTGGGCCTCACGGTCTGCGCCCGGGGCGCCGTCTTTGCCGGCACCGGGCTGGATATCGGGACCCGGTTCCTGCTGGACTTCCTGCCCCGGATGCCACACGCCACCCATGCCGTCGACCTTGGCTGCGGCACCGGAATCCTCGCCGCGATGTACGCCCGCGCCAACCCCGGCGCCCGCGTCACCGCTACCGACCGGTCCGCCGCTGCCGTCGACTCAGCCCTGGCCACCTCCCGGGCCAACGGCCTGGACGGTCGGATCGACGTGCTTCAGGACGATGCCATGAGCTCCCTCCCGGACGCCAGCGCGGACCTGGTGCTGCTCAACCCGCCCTTCCACCTGGAAGCGGCGGTCCACTCCGGCGCGGGGATCAAGCTGATCGAAGCGGCCGGCAGGGTGCTTGCCCCGGGCGGGGAGCTCTGGACCGTGTTCAACAGCCACCTGCACTACCGGCCGGCCCTGGAACGGCTGATCGGTCCCACCCGCGAGGCCGGCAGGAATCCAAAATTCACGGTCACGGCCAGCACCCGGCGGCCTTGACGCAAGAAACTTTGTGTCGGTAAAGCGCAAGTGTGGGCGCACGCCTGCACGTAACGTACGATTCTGACAACTGCTGTGCGTGGCCAAAACGTTTAGAGGTATCAGTGACCGAGTTCCGGCAACCCTCGCCGAGGCGAGGGACCAACCTACCGAAGATGGGCGACTTCAACCTCACAGTCATCCTCGACGCCATCCGCCGCACGCCGGGCGGGCTGAGCCGGGTGGAACTCGCCCAGATTGTCGGACTCTCGCCGCAGACCATCTCCAACATTTCCCGCCGCCTGCTGGACCAGCACCTGATCGTCGAGGCAGGCAAGGAAGGCACCGGGCCGGGCAAGCCCAGGACCATGCTCCGGCTGAATCCCTCGGGGATGTATGCCGTGGGCGTCCACCTGGACCCGGCCGTCCTCACGTTCGTCGTGCTGGACCTGCTCGGTGCCGTCGTCCGGCACTCACGGATCACCACCCCGCCCGGCACCGACCCCAGGGCTGTGATTGACACCATCGCGGGCGAAATCAAGAGAATCATCCTGGACTCCGGGGTGGACCCGGACCGGATCGCCGGGCTCGGGGTTGCGTCGCCGGGGCCCATCGACCTCAACGAGGGCGCCGTCGTGGACCCGCCGCTGCTGCCGGGCTGGGACCACGTGGGGCTGCGGGATGGCCTCGCGGAAGCCACGGGCCTGTCGACACTCATGGACAAGGACGTCACCAGCGCAGCCGTGGCCGAAACCTGGGCCGGGGGCCCCAGCGGCGAGGGCAGCTTCGTCTTCATGTACATGGGGACCGGGATCGGCTGCGGGATCGTGCTCAACGACGAAGTCGTCCGCGGGACCTCGGGCAACGCCGGGGAAATCGGGCACATCATCGTCGACCCGGGCGGTGCCCTCTGCGACTGCGGGCAGCACGGCTGCGTGAAGTCCTCTGCCATTCCGCAGGTCCTCGTGGCGCAGGCTGAGGCGGCCGGGATATTGAATGGTTCACTCCAGGACAGGAGCGCGCCGGCAGTTCAGGAACGTTTCGCCGAGTTGTGCGCGATCGCCGAAGCCGGCAACGACGCAGCCAAGGAAATCATTCGTGGGTCCGCAGTGCTCGTGGCCCGTGCGGTGTCGGTCGTCACCAACGCCCTGGACGTGGACCGGGTAGTGTTCGGCGGCCCGTTCTGGACCTGCCTCTCAGCGGCTTACCTCGAGCTGGTCCCCGGACTGGTTGAGGCGAACAGTGCCACCCGGAGGATCCATGGGATCGAAGTCGTGGGCACGGGGGTAGGCGAGGACGTCGGCGCCGTCGGTGCGGCCTGCCTGGTGCTCGAACACACGCTGGCCCCGCGTTCCCAGCGGCTGCTCCTGGGGGACTAGACAAAGGCTAACCGGGCTCAGTCGATGTCCTCAACCACCGTCCCATACGGGATGGTGTCATCCAGATGCGCCTGGTGGCCATGCGGAAGCACGAGAATCCGGACCCCGTGCAACCTCTCTGCGGCCGACTGCATGAGGACTGGCCGGACGGTGTTGATGAAGCTCTCGCTCTTGCCGGCGAGATACTGCTGATAGCTGGCTGGAAGCTGGATCATGGCAACAGGATAGTCCTGCCCGGATGCGTTGGGGAGAGCGGGCCGCGTGGGGCGAAAATGGCGCCTTGGGCGAACATTGTTCTGCCCAGCGCCTCAAACGGCCGTAAAGGTGCGTCTTAATTCGGGGCCCGACTTGAAGGCCCCACGGCCCGGCCTTAGAGTTCTATACAAGTTACCTCAGTAACGTGTCAGCGATCCTCCGCTGAAAGCTGCCCCTGGGCGGCCCAGGAGGGTGTGGGTGCCCCCATGTGGGCCTGACATTTGCTCACGGACAACTTCGTATCAGGCGTAACAGTCGCGGCTGCGCCCTGCTGAAGTTCCCTCCGTGTTCCCCAAACTCAATTCACTGACGACGGAGTTTCCGTTTCTGGTTCCGGTCCTTCGGGGCTTCCGGATCTCCCGGCGGCAGTGTTCAAAGCCAAGGACGCAAATGTCACCACCAAGCCTTATCGATACCCATCCCAATCTTGCCGGCGCGGCCCCTGTTGCGCTGTCCTACGAGCTGTTCCCGCCGCGGTCGCCCGCAGCCGCGGAATCCCTTTGGACCACCATCGGCGAACTGGAAGCCACGGACCCGGACTACGTGTCCGTGACCTACGGCTCCAACGGCTCCAACCGCAGCACCGCCGTCGATCTCGTCAACCGGCTCGTGCAGGAAACGACGCTCCGGCCCCTGGCCCACCTGACCTGTGTGGGGAATTCCCCGCAGGAACTGGCGGAGATCATCGGCGAACTGCTCGACGTCGGCGTCCGCGGCATCCTCGCCCTCCGCGGCGACCGGCCCAAGGATGGAGAAACCCCGCCGCCGGGATCGCTCCGGTACGCCCAGGACCTGATCGAACTCATCCGCCGCGTGGAGCAGCGCCGTTCGGCGCTGTTGTGCGCCGGCAGGGTCGCGGTCGGCGTCGCCGCCTACCCGACCCGGCACCCGGAATCCCCGAGCGAGGCGCACGACGTCGAGGTCCTGCTGGCCAAGCAGCGCTCCGGCGCCGACTTCGCCATCACCCAGGTCTTCTTCCACACCGAGCAGTACGCCGACCTCCTGGCCCGGGCACGCCGGGCCGGGGTGACCATCCCGATAATTCCCGGGGTCATGCCGCTCACCAGCCTCCGGCGGCTCGCCCGGCTCGGGGAACTGACCGGCGTCGAACCGGCCCCGGAACTCATCGAACGCCTCGCGGCTGCCGACACCGACGCCGAACGGACGCGGATCGGGGTCAGCGCCACCGTTGATCTCGCCAACGCAGCCCTGGACGCCGGAGCCCCCGGCATCCACCTCTACACGTTCAATGAGCACGCCGCGGCACTGGACGTGCTGGACAAACTCGCGCTGCCCCGCCCGCACCGCGGCAACAAGAACAGCGGAAACCGGCACACGGCCAGCCGCCGCCAGCTCGCCAGCTGACCGCGCCAGGACAACACAACTTCCCTCCGCACCACACCACCAACACTTAGGACTTCCCATGACTGCACTGAACACCCCCAACCCCACTCCGTTCCCGGCTGCCTCGATCCTGGGCTACCCGCGCATCGGCCGCCGCCGCGAACTCAAGAAGGCCGTCGAGGCCTACTGGGCCGGCAAGATCGACGCCGCAGCCCTGGACGCGGCCGCCAAGGAAATCCAGCTCGGCACAGCCAAGCGGCTCCAGGGCCTGGGCCTGACCGAAGCCGCCGCGGTGCCCGGCACCTTCTCCTACTACGACCAGGTGCTCGACGCCGCCGCCCACCTCGGCGCCGTGCCGGCCCGCTTCGGGAACCTCCTCAACGCGCAGGGCCAGCTCGACATCGACGGCTACTTCACCCTGGCCCGCGGCAACAAGGACCAGCAGCCACTGGAAATGACCAAGTGGTTCGACACCAACTACCACTACCTCGTGCCGGAAATCGGGCCGGAAACCAACTTCGCGCTGACCTCGAACCGGATCGTCGAGGAATTCGAATACGCCCTCGCCAACGGCGTCGAGACCCGCCCGTACATCGTCGGCCCCGTGACGTTCCTGCTGCTGAGCAAGGCCTCCGACGACGCCCCGGCCGGCTTCAGCCCGCTGTCCCGCCTGGAGGACGTCCTCCCGGTCTACACGGCGCTGCTTCAGAAGCTCGCCGCCGCCGGCGCCAGCTGGGTCCAGCTCGACGAGCCCGCCCTCGTGGTGGACCAGGACACCCCGGCCGTGGAAATCCAGGCCGCCGTCGCCCGTTCCTACGAGGCCCTGGCCGCCGCGGCCCGGCGCCCGCAGCTTTTCGTCTCCACCCCGTACGGCGCGCTCAACGGCCAGCTCGGCACCCTCGCCGCCACCGGCATCGACGCCCTGCACCTGGACGTCTTCAAGGGCGAGGTCCCGTCCGCCGCTGCCCTGGCCGCGCTGGGCAACAAGACCCTCGTCGCCGGCGTCGTGGACGGCCACAACATCTGGCGCAACGACCTCGCCGCCTCCGCGAAGAAGATCGCCGAACTGAAGAAGTCGGTGGCCAAGCTGGCCATCAGCACCTCCACCTCCACGCAGCACGTCCCGCACGACGTCGACGAGGAAGTCCAACTCTCCGAGCAGCTGCGCAGCTGGCTGGCCTTCGCCGACCAGAAGGCCGTTGAAGTCGTCACCCTCGCCGGTCTGCTGACCGACGAGGCAGCCGTCCAGCCCGCCATCGACGAGGCCACCCGCGTCATCGCCTCCCGCGCCGAGGCCGAAGGCGTCCGCCGCGGCGACGTCCGGGCCCGCACCGCCGCCCTGACCGGCGCCGACTTCAACCGCTCCGCCTACGCCGTCCGCGAGGCAGCCCAGGAGAAGGCGCTGCACCTGCCGCCGCTGCCCACCACCACCATCGGCTCCTTCCCGCAGACCGGCGAAATCCGCACCGCCAGGGCCCGCGCCAACCGCGGCGACCTCACCACGGAGCAGTACGAGCAGCTTATGAAGGACGAGATCAAGCGCGTCGTGGAGCTGCAGGAAGAGCTCGGCTTCGATGTCCTGGTCCACGGCGAGCCCGAACGCAACGACATGGTCCAGTACTTCGCCGAGAACCTCGAAGGCTTTGACGTCACCGTCCACGGCTGGGTCCAGTCCTACGGCTCGCGCTGCACCCGACCGTCCATCCTGTGGGGCGATGTCACCCGCAGCGCCCCGATCACGGTGAAGTGGGCCGAGTACGCGCAGTCCCTGACCAGCAAGCCGATGAAGGGCATGCTCACCGGCCCGGTCACCATCCTGGCCTGGTCCTTCGTCCGCGATGACCAGCCGCTCGGCGAGACCGCCAACCAGGTGGCGCTGGCCCTCCGCGACGAGATCGCCGACCTCGAGGCGGCCGGCATCAAGGTCATCCAGGTGGACGAGCCCGCCCTGCGCGAGCTCCTGCCGCTGCGCAAGGCCGACCAGGCCGCGTACCTGGACTGGTCCGTGAAGTCCTTCCGGCTCTCCACCGCAGGTGCCGCGGACGCCACCCAGGTCCACACACACCTGTGCTACTCCGAGTTCGGCGCCATCATCGACGCGATCGACGGCCTCGACGCCGACGTCACCTCGATCGAGGCCGCCCGCTCCCGCATGGAGGTCGTCCACGACCTCGAGTCCCACGGCTTCGGCCGCGGCGTTGGCCCGGGCGTCTACGACATCCACTCGCCCCGCGTCCCGGGCGAACAGGAAGTCACCGAACTGCTCAGCACCGCCGTCAAGCACGTCCCGTCCCGCCAGCTCTGGGTCAACCCGGACTGCGGCCTGAAGACCCGCGGCTACGCCGAGACTGAGGAGTCCCTGCGCAACCTCGTCACGGCCACCAGGACGGTCCGCGCCGAACTGCTCTCAGCCGCCAAGTAACACAGGCCACCAAATAGGCAGCGGCCAAATAGAGGAACCCCTTAAGTGGGGCCGCCAAATAGGCAGCCGCCAAGGAGTCCGCTCCACGCACAAACGACGCCGGCCGGTCACCTTCCCAAGGTGGCCGGCCGGCGTCGTACGTTCTTGATCATCGATTGCTGGGCAGCCGCCGTTTTGAGCGCCCGGAAGGGCATCTACGGAGCAGTCGATGCAGGACTACCAGCGACTCAGGATGCCCGGGTCAGGACTCCCAGAGGATTTCGTCGTCGACGACGCCGTCCTCATCCGCGGAAGCGACGAGGACCTCGTCGGTGAAGTGCTGGCCCAGCGTGAAATCGAGGACGAAGTAGCGTTCCGGCTGGCCGGGGTAGATGCCCACGTGGCCGAGCTTGAGCGCCTTGAGGAAGACCTCGTCGGTCAGCTGGCTCTTGTCCTCGACGCCGAAGACCTTCTTGAGGTGTTCGTCCTTGATCGCGTTGCAATGGAAGTGGCGGTACTCCTGCGGACTGGTGCCTTCCTGGTCCAGTTCCTCGGCGATCATTTCGCGGACCTGGTCCACGAGTTCGGGCAGGAAGCGCAGGCGGTAGTCAACTTTATGCATGGCCGCTTCATCGAAATGGTCATGCGCGTTGACATTCAGGTCAAGCTCCACGGTCTGGCCCGCCAGCTCATGCGTGGCGGTGAGATTATGCTCCCGTCCGTGGTTGAGCTCGACCTCGCCGAAGTGCTTGCTCGCTACCTTGTTCATATCTTCAACATAGTCCTGAAAACCGGACCATTCCAGCGTTGGCGGGGTTTTCCGTACCGGAGTCACCGGTACCGGACCGGCGGACGGCCGCATGACTGTACATTGATCGGATGCAGCATGTAATCTCACCCGTCGGCCGTGCCCGGGCCGCGTTCGACGCCGGGACCACCCGCCCGCTCACCTGGCGGCTGGATCAGCTGCGCCGGCTGCGGCGCATGCTCGCGGAGCGGCACGCGGACTTCGCCGAAGCCCTCGCCCGCGACCTGGGCAAGCACCACACCGAGGCTCAGCTCGCGGAGATCGGGTTCGTGGACGCCGAGGCGGCGCACCTGGAGCGGCACCTCGAAGGCTGGCTGCGGCCCCGCCGCGTGCCGGTTCCTTTGACAGTGCGGCCGGCCCGCGCCTGGACCGAACTCACCCCGCTGGGCGTGGTGCTGGTGATCGGGCCGTGGAACTACCCGCTGCAACTGCTGCTCGCCCCGCTCGCCGGCGCCCTGGCCGCGGGAAACACCGTGGTCCTCAAGCCGAGCGAACATGCCCCGGCCACCTCGGCCGTACTGGCCCGCTGGATTCCCGAATACCTGGCCGGCGCCGCCGAAGTGGTTGAGGGCGGCATCCCGGAGACCACCGCCCTCCTGTCCGAACGCTTCGACCACATCTTCTTCACCGGGGGAGAAGCCGCGGCCAAGGTGGTCATGCGCGCGGCGGCCGAGCACCTGACCCCGGTGACGCTGGAGCTCGGCGGCAAGTCCCCGGCCTACGTCGATGCATCCACGGACCTGGCCACGGCGGCCAAACGCATCGCCTGGGGCCGGTTCATGAACGCCGGGCAGACGTGCGTCGCACCCGACTACGTCCTGGCCCGGGAGGAGGTCCTGGAGCCGCTGCAGGCCGAGCTGATCAAGGCCGTTACGGCGCTCTTCGGACCTGACCCGGCGGCGAGCCCGTCGTACGGCCGGATCGTCGATGACGGCCACTTCGCACGGCTCGCGGCCCTCGCCGACGCCAGCACGGTGGTGCACGGCGGACAGCGCGACGCCGCCAGCCGCTACTTTGCGCCGACCCTGCTGCGCCCGGCGCCCGGCGACGCCGTCATGGCGGAAGAAATCTTCGGACCCCTGCTGCCACTGGTGCCCGTGGACGGGCTCTACGCGGCCATCGAGGAGGTCAACGGGCGCGCCAAGCCCCTGGCACTCTACGTCTTCAGCAACGATCCGCAGACGCGCCGCGCCTTCGCCGGGCGGACCTCGTCGGGGGCCCTGTGCTTCGATGTACCGGCGGCCCACCTGTCAGTCCCCGGGCTTCCCTTCGGAGGGGTCGGCGGCAGCGGCATGGGGGCCTATCACGGGGAACATTCGGTGCGGACGTTCTCGCATGAGCGCCCCACCCTGGACAAGCCGCTGTGGCCGGACACGCTGGAACTGATCTACCCGCCGTACACCCGGACCAAGCACCGGATCATCGACGCACTCGTGGCGCCGGTCGGGAAGCGGGCCAGGCGGCGCTGAACGGCGCCGGCCTAACGGGGGCTTCAGCTCAGTCCCTTCCCGTGGTCCCGGGCCGGTGCATCGTCTCGGCCAGCAGCTCCACGAACAGCTGGACCTGGGCCGTCCGTTTCTCATTGATCAGCAGGGCGAAAACATTCCGTGCCAGCCGGATCTCCGGCACATCGAGGACCACCACGCCGGCAGGCCGGTGCCGCAGGGCGAGGTCGGGGACCAGGGCGGCGCCGAGCCCGGCGGCCGCCATCTCCAGGCTCGCGTGGAAGTCATCGCTGTAGGCCACCACGCGGGGGTGCAGGTTGCAGCTCGCGAAGAGCCGTTCAATCACCGTGGCGTCCGACGTGCCGGGGTGGTGCATGATCCAGGGCATGTCCGATAGATGCGGCGCGGCGACCTTGGAATCCGTGCCGATGCCCCAGGCCGCCGGCAGCACCACGCGGAAGTCGTCGTCGCCGATCCATTGCCGGTCCACGGTGTGCGGCCAGGCGAGGCCGGACTGACCCACCTGGTACACCAGGGCGACGTCGAGTTCGCCGCCGGTCCGCAGCCCCTGGATGGTCTGGGCCGGTTCCGCGACCGAGACCCGCAGGTCGATGCCGAGCTTCTTCCAAGCAGGGTTCCGCAGGATCGGCGGCAGCACATAGGTGGCGAGGCTCGGGAAGATGCCCAGCCGCAGCTCCTGGCTGGGACTTTCCTGCGCCCGGGAGGCGGCGGCCATCAGCGTCTCGATGTCCGTCAGGACCTTGGCGGCGTGCCGGGTCATGACGACGGCGGCTTCGGTCGGCTGGATGCTGCGGGCCGCGCGCTGGAACAAGGTGACGCCGGTGTCGCGTTCCAGTGCCGACATTTGCTGGGAGACGGCCGAAGCCGTGTAGCCCAACCGGGTGGCGGCGGCCGCAAACGATCCAAGCCGGATCACTTCCACAAGGGTCCGGAGATGGACGGGGTTGATCAAGGGCTGCCCTTCGCCTGGTTGCGGGTCCACGGAGACGGGACCGGAATTCCCGCTTCATTGTGGCATATCCGGCCCTCCGGCGGCCGTGCTGGTCTGCGTGCTGATGTGTCTGCCGGAATGTCCGCACGGAAAGTCTGCGCTGCGCGGCCGGGCACATGCAGGAGAATCCGAGGAACCCAACTCGGGTGGCAGCTGACGGCGTCACTGGCGAGGGTCTGACAGCAGAACTGAAAAATTCCACATTCATACTCATCCGGCCGCCCGACGGCACCGAATTGCCCATAAGAGACTTCGGGCCAGACAACAGGAGCAGATCAGTGTCGCAAGCAGCAGGGATTCCGGCAGGCCGGCGCGTCGCCGTCATCGGCAGCGGAGTGGCGGGGCTGACCGCCGCGTACGTGCTGAACGGGCAGGACCGGGTAACGCTCTTCGAGGCCGACTCCCGGCTCGGCGGCCACGCCCACACCCACGATGTGCCGCAGCAGAACGGACCCACGCTGGGCGTGGACACCGGCTTCATCGTCCACAACCAACGGACGTATCCCACGCTCCTGCGCCTGTTCGCCGAGCTCGGCGTCGAAACCCAGGACTCCGAAATGAGCATGTCCGTCCGCTGCGACGGCTGCGGGCTGGAATACGCCGGCGCACGGGCCAAGGGGCGCGGGATCATTCCCCGGCCGTCCACCCTGCTGCGTGGCCGCTACCTGCGGATGCTGCTGGAAATCACCCGGTTCCACCGCCGGGCCCGCGCCCTGCTGGCCGAACCCGCCGCAGGCACAGGCACGGCATTCGCCGGACACGAGCTCACCCTGGGGGAGTTCCTGGCCCAGGAGAAGTTCAGCGGCTATTTCATCTCGCACTTTATGACCCCCGTGGTCAGCGCCGTTTGGTCCTGCGACCCCACCACCGCGCTGGCCTACCCGGCCCGCTACCTGTTCACCTTCCTGGGCCACCACGGCCTGCTCGGCGTCAAGGGCTCCCCGCAATGGCGGACCGTCACCGGCGGCTCGCGCAGCTACGTCGACAAGGTCGCCGCGACCCTGCCGGACATCCGGCTCGCCAGCCCGGTCACCACGGTGCACCGGCACGCCGACGGCGTCGACGTCACGTCCGCGCTCGGTGCCGGGACCGTGCGCGAGACCTTTGACGCCGTCGTCATCGCCACCCACCCGGCGCAGGCCCTGCGCATGCTCACCGACGCCTCGGCGGCCGAGAGGGCCGCCCTTGGCGGCATGCCGTATTCGGTGAACCAGACGCTCTTCCACCGTGACGAGGCCGTGCTGCCGGCCAGCCCCAACGCCCAGGCCTCCTGGAACTACCGGCTGCCGTCCTGCGACGCCCGGCCGGACAAGGTCCTGGTCAGCTACGACATGACCCGGCTGCAACGGCTGGAACTCGTCGACGCCGGCCGGTACATCGTCAGCCTCGGCGAATCCGAACTGATCGACGACGCCACGGTCCTGGACCGGATGGTCTACGAGCACCCGCAGTACACCCCGGAGTCGCTGGCGGCGCAGCAGCGGATCCTCGGACTCGGCGACGGGCGGCTGGCCTTCGCCGGCGCGTACCACGGCTGGGGATTCCACGAGGACGGCGCCCTGTCCGGCCTCAAGGCGGCCGCCCGGCTCGGCCGCGACTGGGACCCGGTCAACAGCGACACTGTTAACATCGGCACGGTGGCCGTGGACCCGGACCTCGCCCCGCCCGCAGTCCAGCCGGCCGCAGTTCCGCCGACTGCGGTGGAGGTGCCATGAGCGCCCCGGCCGCCATCCATCCGGCCGGCCTCCACGGCGCGGCCATCTACCGCACTGCCATCGCCCATGTGCGGCGGACTCCGCTGCGCAACGCGTTTACCTACCGCAGCTACAGCTGGTATGTCGACGTCGACCATCTCCCGCAGTTGCCGCGCCTGCTGCGGCCGCTGGCGGGATTCCGGGTGGAGGACCACCTCGGCGATCCGGACGGCACCCTGCGCGGCAACGTGGAAAGCTACCTTGCCACCCAAGGGATAAGGCTCGACGGCGGGCGCATCACCATGCTTGCCAGCGCCCGGGTGTTCGGGCACGTGTTCAATCCGCTGAGCGTGTTCTGGTGCCATAGTGCTTCCGGTGAGCTGCGCTGCGTCGTCGCCGAGGTTCACAACACGTACGGGGAGCGGCACTGCTACCTCCTCGAAACCGACGCCACGGGCAGGGCGAGCGTCCCGAAGGCGTTCTACGTCTCGCCGTTCAACGACGTCGACGGCGAGTACCGCATGAAGCTCCCCGAACCCGGCGAACGGCTCGCCGTATCGATCGTCCTGGAACGGGAGGGACAGCAGCCCTTCATCGCCACCATGGACGGCGTCCGGCACCAGGCAAGCGTGCGGAACATCGTGTCCGCGGCGCTCGCCGTACCCGCGGCCCCGCTGCGTGTCGCGGCGCAGATCCGCTGGCAGGGCATCAAACTGTGGGCGCGCCGCCTGCCCATCATCAAAAAACCACACCACCCTTCACAGGAGGCAGTTCAGTGACAATGACCGAAGCGACCGGATCCGGTACGGGACGGGCACAGGGCACCACTCACAGCAGCGCAGTAAACGGCAGCGCAGTTGCCGGCAGCGCCGTCGACAGCGGGCTCGTCACCAGCAGGGTGCCGTACACCGTTCCCCAGCCTCCCGCCACCATCGATGCCGCCATCTGGCCCAGCATCGCCACGGTGCCCTCGAGCCTCAAGGCCCGTGTGGCCGGACGCGCTGCGGACGCCATCTTCAAGGCGGCCGTGCGCAGGCTGCCGCTGGAAGTCCGGTACCCGGACGGCACAGTATTGGGCAAAGCAGCACTGGGCACGGCTCCCTCCGACCGGGTACCGGCCGGCACCGCCTCTGGCGAGGCTGCCGCCGGCTATCCCGTCATGACCATCAACCGACCCGTTGCCTTCGCCACCCGCCTCGGCGACGGCGGCCTGATCGGCCTGGGCGAGTCCTTCATGGCCGGCGACTGGGACGCCGATGACCTCACCGCCGTCATGGAGGTGTTTGCCTCCCGCGTCGGCACGCTCGTTCCCGAGCCGCTGCAGAAGCTGCGCGGCCTGTACCTGCCGCGCCAGCCGCGCAGGGAACGGAACACGGAGAAGAACACCCGCTCCAACATCTCCCGGCACTACGACCTCTCCAACGAGCTCTTCGCCTCGTTCCTGGACAGCACCATGACGTACTCCAGCGCTCTCTTCCCGGAAAGCGGCGACTCCCTGCGGAACGTGGCCTGGGACGGGCTGGCCGCAGCGCAGCAGGCCAAGATTGACCGGCTGCTGGACAAGGCCGGTGTGAAGGAAGGCACCCGGGTCCTGGAAATCGGCACCGGCTGGGGAGAGCTTGCCCTGCGCGCCGCCGCCCGCGGCGCCACCGTCTACTCCGTGACGCTCTCCAGCGAGCAGCAGGAACTGGCCCGCCAGCGCGTGGCCGAGGCCGGCTACGCCGACGCCGTCACGATCGAGCTCAAGGACTACCGCGCCGTGGAGGGCGAGTACGACGCCGTCGTCTCGGTCGAAATGATCGAGGCCGTCGGCTTCGAATACTGGGCCACCTACTTCCAGACCATCGAGCGGGTCCTGGCCCCGGGCGGCAGGGTGGCCATCCAGGCCATCACGATCGCCCACGACCGGCTCATGGCCACCCGCACCAGCTACACCTGGGTGCACAAGTACATCTTCCCGGGCGGGGTCATTCCGTCCGTCCGGGCCATCGAGGACATCACGGCGAAGCAGACCGGACTGCGCGTCCGCGAACGCCTCGCCATGGGTGAGCATTACGCCCAGACGCTGCGGCTTTGGGAAGAGCGGTTCATGGCCCGCGAGGACGAGGTGGGGGCCATGGGCTTTGACGCGGTCTTCCAGCGGATGTGGCTGTTCTACCTCTGCTACTCCCGGGCCGGGTTTGAAACGGGCTACCTCGACGTGCAGCAGATCGTGCTCGACTCCGCCTCCTAGCCCCGGTGTTAGAACAATCACGAATCGCTTGAGGCGGGCACTACGGTGCCCGCCTCTTTCGTGTGCCCGGACACCAGATGTAGTGGCCGGCGCCACCAACCCGGGTCCCCGCGGCGGCGCGCGACACGCCGTCTGCGGTGCGACACGCGGGCGTGATTAATGTGGCTAACTACTCCACAGGGTGTGGATTTTGTCCGCCAAAATGGCGGAAATCCGGACATTTGGAGGGCCCCCTCCTGTGGATTAAAGGTGGGTTAAATGACATACTTGTAATACATCATCTTGGGGTCCACATGAGGCTCTTGCACTACATGTAGTATCGACATACAGTTCCAGCAGAGCATCAGCGCGGGACATCCGGAGCCGGGATTGCGCTCCACAGAAGACTTCAACAAAGGGGACAGGACCATGACCGTTACGGTTTACACGAAGCCGGCCTGCGTTCAGTGCAACGCGACCTACCGCGCGCTGGACAAGAAGGGCATCGCCTACCAGAGCGTCGACATTTCCCAGGACGCGGAAGCCCTCGAGCGCCTGAAGTCCCTGGGCTACATGCAGGCCCCCGTTGTCGTCACCGACCAGGACCACTGGTCAGGTTTCCGCCCGGACAAGATCGAAGAACTGGCGCAGGCTGCCGCCGTCGCTGTAGCCTGAAACGCCCTGTCGCCTGAAAAGCCCAGGACGCCGCTACCAGGGAAGAATTCACGGTAGATGAGGTGACCACCGTGGCTGTAACAACTGAAGATCGGGTGGCTGCCACGGCTGACGGCGGGGAAGCGGTCAGCACGGCAGCACCGGCCACCACCACCCACTGCCGGCTCATCTACTTTTCCTCCACCTCCGAAAACACCGCACGCTTCGTTGCGAAGCTGGGCGTCGACGCCGCCAGGATCCCCCTTTACCCGAGGGACGCTCCGCTGGTGGCCCGGGAGCCCTACGTTTTGTTGCTCCCGACCTATGGGGGCACCGGGGGAGAGGGATCTGTTCCAAAGCAGGTCATCAGGTTTTTGAACGATCCGGGCAACCGGAAGCTGATCCGCGGAGTGATCGGCGCAGGAAACACCAATTTCGGGGACAACTACTGCATGGCAGGGGACATCATCGCCGCCAAGTGCAAGGTCCCGCACCTATATCGCTTCGAACTCATGGGGACGCCGGAAGACGTCAACCGCGTACAACAAGGATTGGAAGAGTTTTGGACACGACTGTCGCAGACAAAGCAGTAACTGAAGGCGCAGGCCTGCACACGGGCACCGGCACAGCCGCCGCCGCTGTTGAGAAGAAGCACGAGATGCCGGCCGCCTACAAGGGCCTGGGCTACCACGAGCTGAACGCCATGCTGAACCTCTACGGCCCCAACGGGGAAATCCAGTTCGAGGCCGACCGCGAGGCCGCGCACCAGTACTTCCTGCAGCACGTGAACAACAACACCGTGTTCTTCCACGACCTCGAGGAAAAGCTCGACTACCTCGTCAAGAACGAGTACTACGAGCGCGAAACCCTCGACCAGTACACGATGAACTTCATCCGCGAGCTCTACAACCGCGCGTACAAGAAGAAGTTCCGCTTCGAGACCTTCCTCGGCGCGTTCAAGTTCTACACCTCATACACGCTGAAGACGTTCGATGGAAAGCGCTTCCTGGAGCGCTACGAGGACCGCGTCTGCATGGTGGCCCTGCACCTGGCCCGCGGCGACGAGAAGCTCGCAACCCAGATGGTGGACGAGATCATCGAAGGCCGCTTCCAGCCGGCCACCCCGACGTTCCTGAATGCCGGCAAGCGCCAGCGCGGCGAGCTGGTCTCCTGCTTCCTGCTCCGCATCGAAGACAACATGGAGTCGATCGGCCGGTCCATCAACTCCGCCCTGCAGCTCTCCAAGCGCGGCGGCGGCGTCGCCTTCGCGCTGACCAACATCCGCGAGGTCGGCGCGCCGATCAAGCAGATCGAGAACCAGTCCTCCGGTGTCATCCCCGTGATGAAGCTCCTCGAGGACAGCTTCTCCTACGCCAACCAGCTCGGTGCCCGCCAGGGTGCCGGTGCGGTGTACCTGCACGCGCACCACCCGGACATCTACCGCTTCCTGGACACCAAGCGCGAGAACGCGGACGAGAAGATCCGCATCAAGACCCTCTCGCTCGGCGTCGTCATCCCGGACATCACCTTCGAGCTCGCCAAGCGGGACGAGGACATGTACCTGTTCTCCCCGTACGACGTCGAAAAGGTCTACGGCATGCCGTTCTCCGACGTCTCGGTCACCGAGAAGTACTACGAGATGGTGGACGATTCCCGGATCAAGAAGACCAAGATCAAGGCGCGCGAGTTCTTCCAGACCCTCGCCGAGATCCAGTTCGAATCCGGCTACCCGTACATCATGTTCGAGGACACCGTGAACCGGGAAAACCCGATCGACGGCAAGATCATCATGTCCAACCTGTGCTCCGAGATCCTCCAGGTCTCGCAGCCCACCACGTACCACGATGACCTGTCCTACGACCAGACCGGCAAGGACATCTCCTGCAACCTGGGTTCGCTGAACATCGCCAAGACCATGGACTCGCCGGACTTCGGCCTGACCATCGAGACGGCCATCCGGTCGCTCTCGGCCGTCTCGGACATGTCCAACATCACATCGGTGCCCTCGATCGCCCGCGGCAACGACCAGAGCCACGCGATCGGCCTCGGCCAGATGAACCTGCACGGCTACCTGGCCCGCGAGCGGGTCCACTACGGTTCCGAAGAGGGCCTGGACTTCACCAACATCTACTTCTACTCGGTGGTGTTCCACGCGGTCCGCGCCTCCAACCTGCTGGCCATCCAGACCGGCCAGACCTTCGGCGGCTTCGAGAAGTCCAAGTACGCCTCCGGCGAGTTCTTCGACAAGTACACCGAGCAGGAATGGGTCCCGCAGACCGAGAAGGTCGCCGAGCTGTTCAAGAACATCCACATCCCCACCCAGGATGACTGGCGCGAGCTGAAGGCCTCCGTCATGGAGCACGGCATATACAACCAGAACCTGCAGGCTGTGCCGCCCACCGGCTCGATCTCCTACATCAACAACTCCACCTCCTCGATCCACCCGGTGGCGTCCAAGATCGAGATCCGCAAGGAAGGCAAGCTGGGCCGCGTGTACTACCCGGCGCCGTACCTGACGAACGACAACCTGGAGTACTACCAGGACGCGTACGAGATCGGCTACGAGAAGGTCATCGACACCTACGCCGCTGCCACGCAGCACGTGGATCAGGGCCTGTCCCTGACGCTGTTCTTCAAGGACACCGCCACCACGCGCGATATCAACAAGGCCCAGATCTACGCCTGGAAGAAGGGCATCAAGACCATCTACTACATCCGTCTCCGCCAGCTCGCGCTGGAAGGGACCGAGGTAGAGGGCTGTGTCAGCTGCATGTTGTAGCTTCAACTAAATCGTGACAGTACGACGGCGGGCGCCCGCCCGCCGTCGTACGCTTTAACTAAGAACTAAACCCAACCTTTAGGGGATGACATGACCGAAAAGGTCAAGCTGCTTAGCCACGTCGAGGCGATCAACTGGAACCGCATCCAGGACGACAAGGACGTGGATGTCTGGAACCGCCTGGTCAACAACTTCTGGCTGCCGGAGAAGGTGCCGCTGTCCAACGACGTGCAGTCGTGGGCGACGCTGACCCCGGACGAGCAGCAGCTCACCATGCGCGTGTTCACGGGCCTGACCCTGCTGGACACCATCCAGGGCACCGTCGGCGCCGTCTCGCTGATTCCGGACGCCCTCACCCCGCATGAAGAGGCTGTCTACACGAACATCGCGTTCATGGAGTCCGTGCACGCCAAGAGCTACTCCTCCATCTTCTCCACGCTGGCCTCCACCAAGGAGATCGACGAGGCGTTCCGCTGGTCCACCGAGAACGAGAACCTTCAGAAGAAGGCCCAGATCGTCATGGACTACTATCAGGGCGACGACCCCCTCAAGCGCAAGGTGGCCTCCACGCTGCTGGAGAGCTTCCTGTTCTACTCGGGCTTCTACCTGCCGATGTACTGGTCCTCGCGGGCCAAGCTGACGAACACGGCCGACCTGATCCGCCTGATCATCCGCGACGAGGCCGTGCACGGTTACTACATCGGCTACAAGTTCCAGAAGGGCCTGGAGAAGGTCTCCGAGGAGCGCCGGCAGGAAATCAAGGACTACACCTTCGAGCTGCTCTTCGAGCTGTACGAGAACGAGGTCCAGTACACGCACGACCTCTACGACTCCGTCGGCCTGGCCGAGGACGTCAAGAAGTTCCTGCACTACAACGCCAACAAGGCCCTGATGAACCTGGGCTACGAGGCCATGTTCCCGGCCTCCGTCACCGACGTGAACCCGGCGATCCTGTCGGCCCTGTCGCCGAACGCGGACGAGAACCACGACTTCTTTAGTGGGTCCGGTTCTTCGTACGTGATTGGCAAGGCTGTCAACACTGAGGATGACGACTGGGACTTCTAGTCTTTTGTGAGATGTCGACCTAGTAGTTGGAAGAATGGCACCCTATTTGGAAGAAACGCATCGTCTAGTTGGAAGTCTTCCAAATAGCTACCACTAAAGCGGGCCTTGCACGGCAAATCGTGCAGGGCCCGCTTTGTGCGCTCTCAGCGGCTCTTGGCTTGTTGACGACTGCGCAGGGAGTCGGTTCCAGCGGACTTTTTGGAGTGCAGGCAGCGCATCGCTCGCTCCTGTTGTGCTCATTGAAACCTGGACGGCCCCGCACGCCATACGCGTGCGGGGCCATTTTTGCGGGACGCGACCCCAACATTTCCGCTTCATGGGCAAAGCTCACCCTTCAGGCGCTCACCACTCAGGCCGGTGGCGCGCCGGTCCTACTCCGCCGTCCGTTACGGGCGGTCCTTCCCGTCCGGCTCGAGGAGGGCCTAATTGGCGGCGTCGCAAAGCCTCGATAGCCGGGCGGCGCTGGTGGAGTGTGACGGGTTTACCCTAGTTGCATGGAGAACCAGAGGGGCCCATTGTATCTGGACGTCGCGGCGAAGGGCCTGTCCCTGGCGGGCGTTGTGATGATGGTTTTTGGGCATGGCGGTTGGTTCACCGTCGGTCTTTCCCTCGTGTTCATCGGCGTGCTGATTGGGGCATGTGCCGTGGTGGCCGTCCGTCGGGTGCGGTCGCCTGCCGGTCCCGCCCGCCCCACACTTTTCGGCTCGTGGGGCCGAAGGGGCGGCTCCTCAGACGAGGATACGGGCTCCTGAACCGCGGGGCGGATCGGCTGCTTGCGGCTTCGCGGAGCAGTATTGTGGCAAGCTAAGGGGCGCTGAATGGCGAAGGTACCGATTGTTTACAAGAGCACGCACCGGGTCAAGTTCTCCGAGCTCGACCCCTACAACCACGTGAGCACGGGGGAATACGCGACCTATTACGCAGATCACCGGATGGAGGGCCTGCGGGACTATGTCGGTTGGGATCTGGAAACGCTGGGCACATTGCCGTTCATGGTCTGGGTCCGGAGAATGGAGATCGACTTTCTGCGGCCTGCTCGGGGCGATCAGGAGATCACCATCACGTCGTTCGTGCGCGAGTTCCGCGGGCCCGATGCGCTTATCGAGTGCGCCATGGTCGATTCCGGCGGAACGAACGTGTCGCGCTGCGTCATGACCGTTGCCCACGTCGACAAGGAAACGAGTCGCGCGACGGACTGGCCGGCCGACGTCATGGCGCTGTTCTTCGAAAAAGAAGCCCCATGAGCGCTTCGGGTCGGTCTATGGACCACTTATCGGTGACGAATGGTAACCACTCTCGGAACCAGGGACGAACAGGACCTTGGTTGACTACCTAGAGGCCGGAGTCGCCGTCTCCAAGTGTCTTCGCCAACTAGGTCAGTTATCCGACAGTGTTAGAGGCTGGAGAAAACCACGGAATGACGGTGATTAGTTTCTGGCAATTTCCGCCAACTAGCCTCGGGTCTCACACTTCCCCGGGTCTATTCTCCTTTCTTCCTCTCTTCTGACCGGTTCCGGTCTCGACGTCCATCCAGCTCGAAGGCCGTCGGCCGATCTAGTTAGTTTCGGCCGTGATCGCCCCAGCAGGCCCCGTACGTCTTTTAGTGCGGGGCTTGTTGCATCGGCGCCCAATGCGAAACCTTGCACAAGTCCGTCCATGCAAAGTCGGAGCACGACGTGGCACGTTCGAAAAAGCGTCTACGTTTCGCAGGCCTGCCTTAGCTGGTTCAGGAACCTGGTCGCTTCGACATCGAAAGTGCGTTGTCCTGAACCGCGGGCAAGGATGGTTTCCACATTTGCACGTTCTTTGGCCACCAGGTCCGCGGCCATGGCCGGAGGCGCGATGAGTGGAAATGAGGCTATGACTCCAGCGAGTGCCGCAGCGGTAAGATCTGCAGGGTTTTTAGGCGCACAACTGTTATCCCCAATAGTGCTGAACGGAATGCCGCCTTGTTCTGCGGCCAAAAGCGGTGGATGCGGCCTGGATGCTCTCACAGCAGCCATTGGCTAGATATATTCACCGGGTATTTTCTGCCGGTTATTGGTGGGCCGCACTGTGAGAATAGCGAGGTCGGATTCGTTTTTGTCGGGGCTGATGACATTGATCAGGTAGTCATACTCTCCGTCATTGCCGGATGAACTGCAGACCGTTGCGACCCCAATGTCGTTGGAGCGCCTCGAGCATTTCCCGTCGGTTTTCATCTCGACTCCCGCTTTCGAAACCACAGCTTTGAGGTCATCGGCGGTGATTTCCTTACCGGTGTTCCACCTGCGTTAGATGCTCGGGCACGGGTTGGTATCGAAGCAGAGGAACATCTCCCCCCGCGCGACGTTGTCCTCCAGCTTCCAGTCTGCCGGAATGGAGAAACGCTCAGTCCGGGAGACCACATCGGCGGTGACCTTGTCTTCCGCAGAGCGCATAAAAATGACACCCGCGGCTGCAGTGACAAGCACCGCCGCAAGGATGATCCATATTTTTCGCTGCACTGTGTTCCCCCAAGACTTCAGTGCCGGCACCGTATCGTCCAGCGGCCGGCGGCTGCTGAGTGCATCGTATCTGCATGCGGATCGCTTGTCTGTCGGGGTCAAGTGCCAGTGCGCCGCCTGGCCTGGCACGAAGAAATTCCGGATTCGCGTCATCCGGGCACGCGTCTGGCGCCAGATTCGCCGCACACATGTATTCGCTTACGTCTGCCGTATTCCGGTGCAGACGGTCCATCGAGTAGACGAGGACGAATTCCACGACCCGGCTTATCATCAGCTGACGGAGTTCGGGTACGCGGGTCGCAGTTTTAACCGCTGGCGGAGATGTCGTTGTCTTGCAGTTCGGCCCCAACCTCAAGGCGTGATCTGGGCGCCGGTCCACGGATTCGTGGGAGAGCTTGATGGGTTGATCGAACTCCACCCGCACTCGCAAGAGGATTTCTCGGTCCCTGGCTTTGAGCGGCATCGGAGGCTCCGAGTTTGGTGGGCTGGTGGAGGAACGCTCCCTGTGTCCGGCTCAGTGGGATAGGGCCGCGCCGTGCCCTTATTTGGCCAGCGAGAACTTCAACGATGCCATCCGGGCCTTGGGCTCCGGTCGATCTGGCGCGGCTGGAATGGATTGAGCCCAACTCTGCGGCGGCCATCTGCCCGTGGGTTCTGGTTCGGCCTGTCGAAGTGTTCGTGGACCCTGACCTAAAGGTCCGGCCCGGCCGCCAGTGAGGCGGCCGGGCCGGGTCCGACGGTCAGGTGTAGCTCAGGCTGACCAGCAGTGCTTTGAGTTGGGTGTATTGGTTTGTCGCCATCCAGGCTTTCGCGGCCTCCCTGTTCGGGAACCCCGGGTCGCCGAAAAGAACCCGGGTGAACAGTCCGCCGTTGGCGGTGGAGACGAGATTGCACCACGATGCGACGCCCTCGCCCTCCTTCAGCGACCGGGGATCAGTTAGCCCCATGAAGTAGGCATCGCCATCACCAAAGGATTCCACAGCGAATCCGAAGACGGGCTTCTTGCCGTTCGGCGCCGTCATTCCGGAAACTGCCTTGTGATCGAACACATGACGCGTCACGGGACCGCCAGTGCACCCTGCAGTGACGCCGTTGGCCAGGAAGAGCAGATCGTTTCCCGCACCGTCAGCAACGGTGACCTCAACGCCGGGGAGGCCGGCGGGCGGGTGCACGGTTCGCACGGTCCAGGTCTCCGGATAGGCGAAGGAGATGTGTCCGTCCGGGAACGTGAAGGTCTTCAGCGCGGGAGACCCGTGCTTAGCCGCTGAGGCGGGAACCTCCGACGCCGGTACCGCCCTGGCGGCAGGCGCCGTCGGTCCTGCAGTGGAAGCAGGTGGGAAAGTTAACGTCGCCGTGCGGTCTGCCATGGTACTCACGACAAGGCTCGAAGCGGCGGCGGGAGCCCCTGGCTGTGGCCCACAGCCGGCAAGGGCGAGGCCGATGGAAGAACCTGCGATGGTGACGGCAGTGAAGAGTCTGGCGCGATGTGAATGCATGGTGTAGCCCCCAATTCTTATGACGGCGGGCCGAATGTCCCGCTTGAAAGCAAAGTTTCCGGGACGCGGCCAGTAATTACAGCCAGGGCAAGTTATTTATGCCTTCCGATCGCCCGGACGCCTCAGATGGCCGCCGCCTGCCTCCCCGCCGGCACCCGTGACAGGAAGTCCTCCACCACCGCGGCGAACTCGTCGGGCCGTTCGATCTGCGGCATGTGCCCCGTCTTCGAGAATGTGTGCGACTCGGCGTGTGGCAGCGCTGCCACTGCCGCCTCGAGGTGGCTGAACGGGAGGATGTGGTCGTGGTCGCCCCAGACCACGAGCGTGGGAGTCTCCGACTGCGCCAAGGCCCCGAGGAGGGCTCTCCGCCACCCGGCCCTGACGCCAAAGATGGTTCCGAGGTCGCGGGCGACGTCGAGGAGGGTTTGGCGGTGGGACGCCCGCTGCGACAAAGCGAACGCGTGGTCAACGCGGGCGTCGGTCACCAGTGCTTGGTCGTAGAAGATCGACTGGACCGTGCGGCGCGAAGCCACTGGATCCGGACGCAGCAGCAACGCCGCGAGCGGCCCGACCGCGAGCAGGCGCAATACCAGTGCAACCTCCTTGCCAAACCCGGCACTGTTCGCAAGAACCAGCGCCGAAACGCGGTCCGGGTGTTCGGCAGCCAGTTGCATGGCGACGGCCCCGCCCAGCGAGTTTCCCATCACGGGGAGCGGCTCGTGCACCCCGACGGCGTCGAGGAAAGCCGGCAGGACGTCGGCCAGCTTCGCCAACGTCGCCGGCCCGGAAAGCCGTTCCGAGTAAGCAAATCCGGGCAGGTCCACGCTGTAAACGGCGTGGCGTGCCGAGAGCCGCTCGTGCTGCCCGTTCCAGTCCTCCAGGCTCTGGCCGATCCCGTGCAGGACCAGCACCGGGTCGCCGCTGCCGGTCTTCCGGTAGCGCAACCGCGTGCCTGCGACGTCGACGTATCCCGTCCCCGGGAGCGTCAGGGGATCCCGGCGCACACATGGCGCCCCACCGGACGCCCGCACCTGTTGTCCGCGCCGACCGAAACGGACCCGGTCGGTCAACCTGCCGGCCCTCAGGAGGGCAAAGTCTCGGAAGTAATTCTGGTGCAGCCGCCACGGTGAACCGGCACCCTGCCGCGGCAGCTGATCGGCCCCGCGGAAAATGTAGCCGGCCTTCAGGTCAATCAGGGAGGACAGCTCACCGTTGGCGACATCGGCAGGCGCCGCGGGCACCACCCAATGCAGTCCCCGCCGGTCAAGATGCTTCAGCAGCCGGCAGACGTAGCCGGCGACCAGATCCGCCTTCAGGGTCCACGAGGCATTGGTGTACCCGATGGTGAGCGCAAAGTTGGGCACGCCGTCGAGCATCATGCCCTTGTAGGTCAGGGTCTTGCCCACGTTCACGGGCTCGCCGTCGACGGTGAGCGTCATCCCGCCAATCACCAGCAGATTCAATCCCGTCGCCGTGACGATGACGTCGGCCGGGATCGACCCGCCCGAGACCAGGTCAATCCCGTCCGGCGTGATCCGGGAGATCCTGTCGGTCACGATGTCGGCAGTGCCTGCGCTGATCGCGCGGTAGAGGTCCCCGTTGGGGATCGCGCAGACCCGCTGGTCCCACGGCTGATACGACGGCGCCAGGTGCGTGTCCACCGCAAAGCCCTGCGGCAGCTTGGCGACCGCCGACTTGCGCAGGATCGCTTTCATGGTCTCCGGCCGCCGTCGGCTGAGCTGGTACGTGAACATCGAAAAGAGAATATTCTTGACCCGAACGACGTCGTACGCCAGTTGCGCGGGCAGCTTGCCCCGGAGGCGGTCGGCCAGATGGTCGCGGGACGGCACGGGGGCGATGTACGTGGGGGAGCGCTGCAGCATCGTCACCTTCGCGGCTGACTTCGCCATGGACGGCACAAGTGTCACCGCGGTGGCCCCGCTGCCGATGATCACCACCTGCTTGCCCTCGTAATCGAGGTCGGCCGGCCAGTGCTGCGGGTGGACGATCGATCCGGCGAAGGTGTCGGCGCCCTCAATGGCAGGGGTAAACCCCTCGTCATAGCGGTAATAGCCCGAGCACACAGACAGGAAAGAGCATGTGAACGTGACCGCCTCGGCGGTGCCGGGTCCCGGGTCGCCGTGCCGGTATTCGCCCTCGGATGTGCGGACGGCCGTCACCGTCCACAGCGCGGTGTCGCTGGACCAGCCGGCAGAGACCACCCGGGTGTTCAGCCGGATCTGCGGAGACAGGCCCTCGTCCGCAATGGTCGCCTCGATGTAGTCGCGGATCGAATCGCCGTCGGCGATCGCCTTGACACCGGCCCAGGGCCGGAAGGAATAGCCGAGCGTGTACATGTCGCTGTCGGAGCGGACGCCCGGGTATCGGAAGAGATTCCAGGTGCCGCCCACCGTGCCCCGGGACTCCAGGATCGCGAAGGTCTTCCCTGGTGTTTCGCGTTTCAGCCGGCTCGCGAAACCTATGCCGCTCAGCCCGGCTCCGACAATCAACACATCCACGTGCGCGCTCATCACGCCAAGCTATCGACTTAAAGTCGAGAGAGTCAACACCGTGTTGATACCTCGCGTTAGGATGGGCGCATGGCTCCACGTGGAAGACGTACAGCACGGGTCTCGGGGGATGAACGCCAGGACGCGATCCTCACAACTGCCGAGGCGCTCCTTGGCGAGCGGTCCTTCGACGACGTTTCGATCGAGGAGCTGGCCCGCGGCGCCGGCATCTCGCGCCCCACCTTCTACTTCTACTTCTCGTCCAAGGATGAGATGCTGCTGGCCCTTCTGGACCGGGTGATCTCCGAGGTAGAGCACCGTGTCAGTGAGTTGCCGCGAAATTTCGAAAGTGACCCCGCGGGAGCCTGGACGCGCTCCATTGGCATGTTCGTTGAGGTGTTCGTGGCGCATCGCGGCGTCGCCACCGCGGCGATTGCAGCGCGGGCCCGCAACGACGAGGTGCGCGCCCTCTGGTCCAAATCGATGCAGTCCTGGGTCGATTTCTCGAGCGATGTCATCTCGTCGGAGCAAGCCCGGGGGGCTGCGCCGGACGGCATCGACGCCCATGACCTGGCCGTAAGCCTCAATCTCATGAACGAGCGGGTGATCACCGCCGTCCTCAACCGGGAGATTCCCGCGATCGCGGAGTCCCATGCCCTGGACGTGTTATCCACCATCTGGATCCGCAGTATCTATGGGTCCGTCAACCCCGGCCGTTCCTAGCGCCCGGGTGGAAAGGAAGAACCCGCATGCCCCACCAGATCAAGACCCTGACCGTGCTCGGCACCGGAGTGCTCGGTTCCCAGATCGCCTATCAGGCCGCCTTCCACGGATTCGCTGTCACCGCCTACGACGTCGACGGCGACGCCCTGGAGAAGGCCCGGGCGCGCTTCGCCCGGCTTGTCGGCATCTACCGGGCGGCCAACGTCGGCGGTGCCGGAGAGAGCAAAGCCGAGGCAGCTCTTGAAAACCTCCGCCTTACCTCCAACCTCGGGGACGCCGTCGCCGATGCAGACCTTGTGATCGAGGCCGTTCCTGAGCTGCTCGAGGTGAAGCGGGACGTCTACCGCACGCTCGCAGATCTGGCCCCCGCCAAGACCATCTTCGCCACGAACTCATCAACTTTGCTGCCCAGTGATCTCAAAGATTCCACCGGCCGCCCCGACCGCTTCCTCGCCATCCATTACGCCAACAACATCTGGGCGCAGAACATCGCCGAGGTGATGGGCACCGACGAAACCGATCCCGCCGTCTTCGACGCCGTCGTCGACTTCGCGCGAAACAGCGGGCTGGAGCCAATCGAGATCAGGAAGGAGAAGGCCGGCTACGTGCTGAACTCCCTGCTGGTCCCGCTCCTGAACGCGGCCGCCGGCCTGCTGCTGCAAGGCGTCGCCAGCCCGGAAACGATCGACAAGACGTGGCGCATTGCCACCGGAGCGCCGAGCGGTCCGTTCCAGATCTACGACGTCGTCGGGCTGGGAACCGCCTACAACATTGCCGCCTCATCGCCAGACCCCGGATCGCAGGCCTTCGCTCGGTACCTCAAGGACAACTACATCGACCAGGGCAAGCTCGGCGTCGAGACGGGCGAGGGTTTCTACACCTACTAAGTCTTCGCGTGGGCTGACGGACGGTGCTGACGGACGGTGCTGACGGACGGTCTAGCGGAGGGGGAGTGGCTGTGGAACCGCTTTTTACACGGACACGTTCAGCCCTGGCGGTTCGTGTCCAGGACGGTGACGTCCAGGGGCATGCGCTTGGCGCGACGGAGGCGTCCGGCCAGCACGTTGCGCACGCCGCGGGTCACCATGGTCGTCTTGGTCAGATACCGGAACTCGGCGGCGTCCGACGTTACCAGGTCCAGCAGCGGCCGCGCGGCGTCGTCAGGGGTCTGCCCCCACAGCCCGACGACGACCTGCAGCCCGCCCAGCCGATGCTCGTACCCGGGCTGGGACGTGACGTTCCCCAGCATGTCCGTGATCACCAGGCCCGGATTCATGCCATGCACCCGGACGCCGGTGCCCTTGGTCTCCATCCGCAACGTCTCGGTGAATTGGCGCACCCAACGCTTGCTTGACGCGTACGCGTTCTGCAGCGCTACCGGCCCCTGGTCGCCGTGGCCGTACACGTTGACGAGGTCGCCGCGACCTTGGCCGATGAACACCGGCAACGCCACCCTCGACCCGTGGAACGTGCCGAGGATGTTCGTGCGCACCACTTGCGTGAAGTCCTCGACCGGCGTGGAGGCCGTCGGCCCGAAGACACCGGAAGCTCCGGCGTTGTTGACCCAGATGCCGAGCGTCCCGCGGCTAAGGGCCTCGTCGCGCAGGGCCTCGACGTCGGCCAGTTCACCGGTGTCGCAGTGACGCCCGGATGCCACGATCCCTTCAGCGTGCAGCCGCTCGACGGCGGCCGCGACGTCGGCGTCCGACCTGGACGCCAGCACCACGGTCGCACCCTGATGCCCCAGCAACCGGGCCATGGCCAACCCCAGGCCGCGCGTCGAGCCAGTCACGACTGCCACGCGACCGCGAAGGACATCTCGTCGCGAACCCATGCTTCTCTCATACGCGTAGTGGCCGGGGAGAGCAAGGGCGCAGGCGTGGTGACAGTTCCGAGGTGGTTGTCCGCCGGGTGCTTCCCCGGCGGCGCTGTTCCATCGCATAGGCAATTGCCGGGGGTCTGTCGTCGACGCCGAGGACGGATTTAGACTGAATCATTTCGCGACGCCGGCGGCGTCTGCCTCGGGTGGGGGACGAAGATCAGCGGCCGCCTTGTCGTACGTAGTCGGCGGGATCGTAGTGGATCCTGAGTGTCGAGATTTTGCCGTTGTCGAAGCGGAAGAACTCTGCGAGCCGGACAATCCCGGCCGGCATGCGGGCGTCGTAGAGTGTCGCGGAGCCATCTGCGCCGTGGACCTCTTGGATGATCTCGAGGTCCGACACCGTGGCGATGAACCCTTTTACGCCTTGGCAGAATCCGGCTGCCCCTGTGCGCTTCCCTGCGATCGGGCCTTCAAATTCGAGGTCGTCGACGAGCAAAGTGCGAAGCTCGCCGTCGGGGTCGAACGCATCTATGCCGGCGGCCAGGATCCGGTAGTAGCGCTGGAGTACGTCTGGCGCAGCCTTGCTCAGCGTGGACATCGGCAGTCCTCCTTAAGATTGAAATCTTCAAGCTCTGCACATCGATGAGGCGGAGAACGCGGTTCAATTTGGACCGGATCGTCGCCGGTCAGGTTATAGCCGTTGAGTACAGAAGTCACGACGTCGAGGAGGGCTGCCGCTGCGGAGTGGTGCTCGCCGTCGTCTGCCTGGGATGCACGAAGGTTGAGGCGGAGACGCGGCGGCGTGGCGGGGCTACAGTCCCCGGAGTCGTTCAGGCGTTCTGCCGGTTCGCGGCCGTCAGCGTCTTGCCTAGAACTGGGTAGTGCCGCGCAGCCGGCGCGGGCGGCCGTCTGGGTCCATGAGAAGACGGCTCATCGGATCTGCCCAGAGGCGTTGGCGGGCCGACACCGGCTCTGGAGTGTGGTGGCGCGCGTGTCCGGCGGGGCGGGGGGAACGGCGGCCGGCTTCATGCCAGCGGTCGAGAGCGTCTGCGGTGGTGTTCCAAAGTTTGAGCCCGGCCGCCGGGTCGACGAGCTGGGGATCGTTCTGCTCCAGGCCCAGGTGTTCGGCCCAGAGTTGGAGCCGGAGCCCGTGCGCCAAAGGCCGGAATGTGTCGCGGCTGTTGTCTGTGCCGGGCGAGGGCCGGTTGTCGACAGTCGTGTCGAGTACGGCGCAGGTGAGCTCGCTGTCGTTGGTCCAGGACCGGCGGTTGAAGTTGTCTGAGCCGCAGGTGAACCAGGTGTCGTCGATGATGCAGATCTTGGCGTGGACATAGATCGGAGTTCCCGCGCGGTTTTCCAGGTCGAACACGCCGACCCTGTCGGGCGCGACCCGACGCAGCATGCTGATGGCACGCAGTTGCCCGATCCGGGCCGCCGGCCCTGCGAGAGGCCCGTCAGCGTCGGGGTAACGGGGCACGACGGCGATCACGTTCAGGTCGGGATTCCGGTCGAGGGCCTCCGCGATTCCGGCTGCGACCTCTTTCGACCACAGGTACTGATCCTCGACGTAGATCAGCGAGCGGGCGCGGGCGAAGGCTTTCGTGTAGGCGCGGGCAATGCTGCGTTCCCCGTCGGGCGCGAACGGGAACGGGGGACGTTTCACCCCGTAGGTGCGCAGCAGCTGCACGGCGTGCTTGCCCGCCGGTGGCGGTGGCGGTGGCGGTGCAGTGGCCGGGAGCGGTTCGGGGTGCCGGGGCATGCGGGCCAGACGTTGCAGCAGCATCCGGTAGGGGGTACGCCGGTCCAGAGGATGCGGGTCGTTCCACCGTTCAGCAAATACTGCCAGGACATCTGCGACCACGGGGCCACGCAGTTCGAGGGCGGCATCGTGCCATGGCGGTCGTTTCCCGTACCGGGAATCCATGCTCACGGCCTGCGGGTCTCCCGCGTGGTCGGCATCGTCCCGACGGCTGTGCGAAAGGTCGATCCCGCCAACGAACGCGACATCCCGCGACGGGTTGTCACGACGGCGGATGACGAAGATTTTTTGGTGATGGGAGCCAAACAGGCGTACACGCTGATCCAGCAGCACCTCTCCGCCTGCGTCGTTGACCTGACGGCTTAGCAGCTCATTGGATCGGCCGCTGATCGGGGCCGACACGCGCTCTCCATGGGATCGCCAGACAAGGCCCCGCACTTCCACTCCCTCACGGGCCAAGCCAGCGAGCACCACACCGATCGACGGTCCGTCCGCCAGCAGCCGCTCGTCGGCGTCGCCACGCCAGTCGGTGAACCACACGCGGTCCCCGGCCTGCAGAGCCGTCAACTCCTCATGCAGCCGGGCGAAGTAGGTCGCTCCATGAATCAGGGGCCGCACAAGATTGCCCTCCGACCACGGCGGCGATCCGGCCCCGCCCGCGTGTACGTCTGTGGCCAAATTCCCCCGCTCAGCGCGGCTCAGAAACCACGTACCAGCATCACTGTCCACTCAGTCCTTCTTTCGGCGCCCGAGCCCAGGGCACTAGTGTCCGGTCTTCAACGTAGCGACTGTGCTGCCTAATGTCACCGACCGGGTCAAAGGTGCACGGTATCAGCGGACCAGCGGAATGCCCGCTCGTGTTGGGCGCCCACTTGAACTGATACGAAGGGATTGCTTGTAAGGAAGGCGGCGCAGCACCGGATCAAAGCCGCTCTCCGGCCCTACCGGGATGACGCTGGACGGCCTATCGTGGTCCTGACATAGCCCGAGGGAAAGGAACGACGATGTTCACCCTGCAGATTAGCTATCCGGTCCGGGACTACGAGGCCTTTAAGAGTGTCTTCGACAGCGATCCCGCAGGCCGCGCCGCCTCCGGCGCCCGGTCTGTCCGCTTGTTCCGGGACACAGAGGACCAGAACAGCGTAGCCGTGCTCCTTGACTTCGACACCAGGGACGCCGCGACCGGCTTTCTGGCAAAGTTGCGCAGCCAGGTGTGGGACAAACCCGAGGTCATCGGGCAGCTGATGACGGCAGCGCCGACAGCCAGGATTCTGGAAGAAATGGCCCGCGAGGGCCAGGGCGCGGGCTGACCGCTGGGAATCATGCTGGACACGCTGTGGCACAGGAACCGCTGCATCCCGTGGGTGCCAATGTTGGCTCTCGGGCAGGTTTGGGCGCTATGAGAGCGTCGAGTTCAAAGCCCACGTAATGCCCGCCTGGAGCCCGCGTTATGCCTGCCGGGAGTACGAGGAACCCGAGGCCGTCCGTTCCAGTAGTCCGAAGTCGATCATGTAGCGGCGCAGCATGACGACGTCATCGGTATAACTGAGCAGTCGTTCATTAACCTGCTTTTCCGTTAGGTGTTCGCCAGGCTCAAAGGCTTCGCTGACGATCCAGGCCAGGAGCTCCCGCCGTTCCGTCATGTTGGCTGGATACCTCTCGATCCGCCCCAAGCGCATGAAGCGGGCCAATCCGGTCTGCGGCTGCCGCCGGGGTTGCTGTGTGAGGAGGTCGCGGAAGATCGCCTCGGGTGCCTCAAGGTCACTGGCGGCATTGCTTTCCACGAGTCCTGACTCAAGGAGGGCAGCGATGGCCCGGTTTCGCCGGTGGTCATTCAGGTCAGCAAGCACGTCGGGGAGCTTGGCGCCGAGCACTATTTGCGCGTAGGCGGTCCGAGCGTCCGTGTTAGCGAGGGCTGCCACTACACGCCGCCAGTGCGGTCCACTCACCATCGTCGTTCCCGTCACAGCGTTTTCCTTACTCTGCATTTGCCCCCGCCTGTGCTGGTCACGGGTACTTGGTCAACAGGCAAAATCGTAGTCCTGCGCGGGTGTGGCGGACAGGGCCCGCCGACGGCAGGCTGATGGCCCGGACATTGACGGTTGGCCGTTCAGATGGGTTGCAGCAGGCGGTATTCCGGCACTGTGTCGGGCAATTGGTGTCCGGCGGTGAATTGGTGCCAGTCCGGGAAGGGGTCCGGGGGCAGGCCTGGGCCCGGATCCGCGGGCTGGCCTTGATCGGGGCCCGTGTCGGGGTCGGGTTCCGGGTTGGGTTCGTCCGTGGCCGGGATGTGGGGCAGCCAGTCTTCGGGCCAGTGGGGTGGTTCCCAGTCCTGGTGTTCGCTGGGATAGTGCCGTCCGGACGGTGAGGTCCAGCCCGGCGGGTGGTCTCTGCTGGCCCGGTCCGGTGTCCAGGCGGAGGCGTGTTTGAGCCGGTGGTGTTTCGGGCAGGGCTGGCCGAGGTTCGAGATGCCGGTGGTGCCGCCGTCGGCCCAGGCCAGGAGGTGGTCTGCCTCGTTGTCCAGGGAGTGGTTGGCGCAGCCGGGGAACGGGCACCGGCCGTCGCGGAGCCGGAGCCA
>NZ_JBFTLP010000012.1:0-105638 GCF_056396505.1 Arthrobacter sp. 05T410
GCCCCWCTCTAGGGGCAGGCCCTTTCGTGTCGACTCCGTCGCCACGCAGGGACCCGGCTGCCCCTCTCTAGGGGCAGGCCCTTTCGTGTCGACTCCGTCGCCACGCAGGGACCCGGCTGCCCCTCTCTAGGGGCAGGCCCTTTCGTGTCGACTCCGTCGCCACGCAGGGACCCGGCTGCCCCGCTCTCGATGGCCCGTTTCGCTGTTCTACACAGGGACGAAGTACCTTTAAGGGGTGCTGAAAACTGCCCTCAAACCCCGCTGGATCGCAGGACTCGTGTTCGCGATCGCCATTTCCGGGGTCTTTGTGCTGCTCAGCCAGTGGCAATTCGGCCGTTCAACGCAGGCCGAAGCCCCGGTCTCCACCACAACGGAGCAAACGCGGCAGCTCACCTCGGTCCTGCAGCCGGGTGGGTTCTTCCCCGGATCCGTGGCTGACCAGATGGTCTCCGCCACCGGCAGCTACGACCCCCAGAAGCAGGTCCTCGTCCCCGGCCGGCTCAATGACGGGGCGAAGGGCTACTGGATCGTGTCGGCCTTCGCCGTCAAGGATGCCCCGGCCCTGAAAGGCGGCGGGGCCACACCGCAGACCTGGATTCCGGTCGCACGCGGATGGGTGGCGGATCCCGCGGACGCCGTGGCGCCGCCGTCGGGCACCATCGAACTGACCGGGCGGCTGTTGCCGTCCGAGTCCCCGCTGCCGCGGACGGATCCCGGACCCGGCCGCGCCAGCGCCGTCTCGGTTGCCGAACTCATCAACGACTGGAACGTCAGCAGCTACCCGGGCTTTGTCGCAGCGACCACCGAACTGGCCGGCGGCACCGACGTCGGGGCCGCGGCCGCAGGCGGCGACGTCAAACCCCTCCGGATCGGCCCGCAGCCGCCCGCGCAGCAGGTCAACTGGCTCAACCTCTTCTATTCCGTGGAATGGGTGGTCTTCGCCGGTTTCGCGTTGTTCATCTGGTGGCGGCTCGTCAAGGACGACTACCGCCGCGACCTCGAAGACGCGCTCGACGAGGAAACGGCCGGCGAAGAGCCCCCAACCGACCGCCACGCGGCCCACCACAACGCGGCCCACCACCAGGCGGCCCACCACCAGGCGGCCCAAGCGC
Source organism: Arthrobacter sp. 05T410 (assembly GCF_056396505.1). Taxonomy (NCBI): domain Bacteria; kingdom Bacillati; phylum Actinomycetota; class Actinomycetes; order Micrococcales; family Micrococcaceae; genus Arthrobacter; species Arthrobacter sp. 05T410. The sequence goes on from NZ_JBFTLP010000012.1 coordinate 1,113, forward strand.
CCACCGACTCCCATCCCACAGCCCCCCAACCCACAGACCCGAGAGTGCAATCATGATCGAGCCCCAGCCCGCCATCCAGCCGCAGTCCACCAACGGCACGGGGAAAGCCGGAAAGAAGCGCCGCTTCGGCGGCACCGAGGCCCAAATCCGGTCCGCCCTGAAGTTCTACAAGGTGCTCGCCTACCTGACGGGCACAATGCTGCTGCTTCTCTGCGCCGAACTGATCGCCCGGTACGGCTTCGGTCAGTACCTCTTCGCCGGCGGCACCAACGCCGTCACCGGCCAGCCGTTCGGCCTCGGATTCGCCGACGCCGAGCCGCCAGGGGTGATCGGGGGCGTCAACCTCTCCATCACGGTCCTGATCGTGCACGGCTGGATGTACGTCGTGTACCTGATTTCCAACTTCCGGCTGTGGTCGCTCATGCGCTGGCCGTTCACCAAGCTGGTGGTTATGGCCCTGGGTGGCGTCGTGCCGTTCCTGTCCTTCTTCGTCGAGAAGAAGTTCCACGCCGAGGTCGAGGCCGAACTCGCAGCAAACCCGCAGGCGCCCCAGCGGTACTGAACCCCTCCTGACCCGGCGCCCTTTCTGATCCGTCCCGATCAGTCCTTCCGGAACAGTGACACGACGCCGGCAGCCGCCGTCGGGCATGTGAGTTCGCTTACCTCGGCCCGCGATTCGGGCCCGCACCGGCTTCTCAATGTGCGGGCGGGCAGCGGCGCAAAGTAGGCTAGTGGGGTGACTACTCCCACTGCATCCCAGACGTCCCACAGGCCGGTTCTGGTTGTTGACTACGGTGCCCAGTACGCGCAGCTGATTGCCCGCCGCGTCCGGGAAGCGAATGTGTATTCGGAAGTGGTTCCGCATACGTACAGCACCGAGCAGCTGCTGGCCAAGAATCCCGCCGCGATCATCCTCTCGGGAGGGCCCTCGAGCGTCTACGCCGACGGCGCCCCCAGCGTCGGTGCCGACCTCTTCGAGGCCGGCGTCCCGGTCTTCGGCATCTGCTACGGCTTCCAGGCCATGGCCAACGCCCTCGGCGGCAAGGTGGCCCAGACGGGCCTGCGCGAATACGGCGCCACCGAGACCACCACCCTCGGCGAGGGCCGTTCCATCCTGGCCGGCATGCCCCAGCACCAGAGCACCTGGATGAGCCACGGCGACTCCGTCCACGAAGCCCCCGAGGGCTTTGAGGTCCTGGCGACGACGGCGGGCGCCGACGTCGCGGCCTTCGCCAATGAGGACAAGCGCCTCTACGGCGTCCAGTGGCACCCCGAAGTCAAGCACTCGGCCTACGGCCAGCAGGTCCTGGAAAACTTCCTCTTCAAGGGCGCCGGGCTGGAACCGAACTGGACCACCGGCAACATTCTGGAAGAGCAGGTCCAGCGGATCCGTGACCAGATCGGCGACGCCAGGGTCATCTGCGGCCTCTCCGGCGGCGTCGACTCGGCTGTGGCCGCCGCCCTGGTACAGCGCGCCGTCGGCGACCAGCTGACCTGCGTCTTCGTGGACCACGGGCTGTTGCGCGAGGGCGAAGCCGAACAGGTCGAACGCGACTTCGTGGCCGCCACCGGCGTCAAGCTCTACGTCGCCAACGAGCAGGAGCGCTTCCTGAGCGCCCTAGCCGGCGTCAGCGATCCCGAGACCAAACGCAAGATCATCGGCCGCGAATTCATCCGCGCCTTCGAGGAAGCCGAACTGGCGATCATCGCCGAGGCAGCGGCGCACGGGGAAAAGATCAAGTTCCTCGTCCAGGGCACCCTGTACCCCGACGTCGTCGAATCCGGCGGCGGCGAGGGTGCGGCCAACATCAAGAGCCACCACAACGTGGGCGGGCTCCCCGAGGACCTGCAGTTTGAACTGGTTGAACCGCTGCGCGCCCTGTTCAAGGACGAGGTCCGCGCGGTCGGTGCCCAGCTCGGCCTGCCGCAGGAAATCGTCGGCCGCCAGCCCTTCCCCGGCCCGGGCCTCGGCATCCGGATCGTCGGCGATGTCACCAAGGAACGCCTGGACCTGCTCCGCAAGGCCGACGCGATCGCCCGCGCCGAGCTGACCGCGGCCGGACTGGATGACGAAGTGTGGCAGATGCCCGTGGTGCTGCTGGCGGACGTCCGCAGCGTGGGCGTCCAGGGCGACGGCCGCACTTACGGACACCCGATTGTCCTGCGCCCCGTGTCCTCCGAGGACGCCATGACCGCGGACTGGTCGCGGCTGCCCTACGATCTCCTGGCCCGGATTTCCAACCGGATCACCAACGAGGTGGAAGGCGTCAACCGCGTGGTGCTGGATGTGACCAGCAAGCCGCCGGGAACCATCGAGTGGGAATAGCAATCTGAGTGGCCGGCCTTTCGAGGCCGGCCATTTCATTTTGTTTCTGACAATTCAGCCTGAATTTCGCACCGCCCAGTGTTGCGGCCCCGCACCTGCGGGGGATTCGGGCTACCCTCGAAAGCATGCCGGTATGGTCCAAGGCGTCCCGCGCGAGCCTGGCCACCGCGAGCACACAAGATGCGGCCAGGGAAAGCGCGGACGCAACACAGACGAGCGTTGATACGACGAACCCGCCAGAGTCGAGCCCGCCGCGGTCCGGCACAGAGAAGTCGAGCACAGAAAAGAAGGCAGCAGTGTCAGTTGGTCAAGGCCACCCCGAGGGCTCCGAGGAGTTCAGGAAATGGCTGTCGGGGCTCAAGCCCGTCACCGGTGCAGATACCATGCTGCGCTTCACCAAGACGCCCGAAGGCTCAATTGACCTGACTCATGCCCATCCCTCGGGGCTCGCCCAGCTGATGGCAGGGCGGCGTACCCGGCTCTCGACCCTGATCCGCGACCGCCAGCAATTCGTTGTCGCGGCCAGGGCATCACGAAACCTGCGCTCCAAGATTTTCGAACTCGCCAATGACCGCGGCATCGACGCGGGGTATTTCTCTGCCGGCACGGTCGTCTGGACGTCCGCCGTCGGCGGTAAGCCGCAACGGATCTCGGCCCCGGTCATGCTCACCGCCGTATCCCTCACGGTGCGCCCCGGCGAGGACGACTATGAGTTGCAGCTCACCGAACAGGCGCAGATCAACCCGGCGCTTGTCCGGCACCTCAAGACCGTCCACGGGATCGTTTTCGACGTCAACGCGGTGACCAGGATGGCGTACAGCACGGCCCGTTACGACCCGCAGCCCGTTCTGGACCGCCTGGGCACCCTGGTCCAGCCGATTCACGGCGCGGAGGTCGAACACAACCTGCTCGTCTCCACCTTCGCCGACCTCTCCGGCAACCTCGATGATCCGTGGATCAACCAGAACAACCCCTTGGTCACCGCGCTGGCCCGGTCCGGTTCCGGCGAACTGGTCGACGTGCCTGCTCTGGAACCCGGCCGCTTCCCCAGCACGGACGACCGTGACCCCGCCGACGAGCTTCTGCTGCTCGACGCCGACACGGACCAGCAGTATGTGGTCGACGCCGTCCGGGCGGGCGACTCGCTGGTGGTCAGCAGCCCGCCGGGCACGGGCCAGACCCAGACAGTCATCAACACCATCGGCGCCCTGGTGGACGAGGGCAAGTCCGTCCTGGTGGTTGGCGACAGGCGGGCCAGCCTCGCCGAGATCTCCGGGCAGCTGGATGGCCTCGGCCTGGATTCGGTCCTCTTGCAGCTGACGGGCAGCGCCAGCCCGCTGCAGCTGAAGGGCCAGCTGGTCCGGGCGATCGTCCGCAACGAGAAGTCGCTGCAGCCGCAACTGAGCAACCTTCACGCCACACTGACCGGGCACCGCCACGCCCTCATGGACCACGTAGCCTCCCTGCACAACGTCCGGGCGCGCTGGGGTTGCTCGCCGTATGAGGCCATGCAGTCCCTTGCAGAGCTGACCTCCATCCAGCCGGCACCGGCGACGACCGTCCGGCTCAAGCGCAGCGTGCTGGACAATATCCGGGACCGCGAGGAGCTCGCAGGCCGGCTCCGCCGCGCCGCCGAGCTCGGCAGCTTCAGCCGGGCGTCGACCACCAGCCCCTGGCACGGCGCGCGCCTGCTGACCCGCAAGGAGACGCAGGAAGCGCAGGGCGTTGCCCAGTCCGTTGCGGAAAAACTGCCGTTGCTGCGCGGGCGCATGGATGCCGTGGCGGAACACGCAGAGATCCGGCTCGGCCGGACCTTCGCCGAATGGGGCGAGCAGATCGAACTTCTCGTGGCCGTCCGCGAAAGTCTGGACAAGTTCACTCCCGACATCTTTGACCGGCCCGTCCACGACCTGATCTCGGCCACCGCGTCCTCTGCCTGGCGCAGGGAACGCGGGATCGAAATGCCGTCCATGCAGCGCTCACGCCTGCGCAGGGTGGCCAAGGAGTACGTCCGGCCCGGCGTGCACATCGCGGACCTGCACAGCTCACTGGTCCTCGTGCAGGAACAGCGTGCAGCCTGGTCCGGCTACGCGACCACGCAGCGGCACCCGGCCGTGCCGTCCGGGCTGGATGAAATCAGCGGCCTTTACCGGGAGCTCGCAGCGGAACTGGCTGAACTGGGCCTGGCTGTCAAGCACACCGCTGCCGGCGGCGACTTGGACCGCGCACCCTACGACGAGCTCCTGCCCCGGGTGCGGCGGCTCGTCGCCGACACCGCGACCCTTGAAACCCTTCCGGAGCGCACGCTGCTCGTCGAAAGCATGCGAGAGCATGGCCTGGGCGAGCTTCTCGCCGACCTTGCCGAGCGCGAGGTCCCGGAGGGTTCGGTGACCGCCGAACTCGAGCTGGCCTGGTGGCAGTCGGCCCTGGAGGCCATGATCAGCGGCGATGACTACCTCGCCATGTCCGACGGCGACGCCCTGCGCCAGCTTGAGGCGGAGTACCGTCTCGCGGACAACGCCCATATCGCCAGCGGCGCTGCCCGGCTGCGCTGGAACCTGTCTGAGCGCTGGCGCGCTGCCATCGCGGCGTACCCCCGCCAGGCCGAGCTGTTGCGCAGCCTGCTGAAGGACGGCCGGGTGACCCTGGCAGCCCTGAGCGGCCAGGCGCAGGAGCTGCTGCCCACCCTGGTACCGGTGTGGTCCGTCAGCCCCTACCTCATGACGGGTCTGCTGCCGATCGAGCAGACCTTCGATGCCGTCGTGATCCTCGACGCCGAGACGACCTCGTTGCAGGCCGTCCTCCCGGCGATCGCCCGGTCCCGGCAGGTCATCGCCTTCGGCGACGAACAGATCGCCAGCCCCCGGACCTTTACCGTGGGCGTCGAACGGCTCGCCGCGGGGGAGAGCTCCTACCAAAGCGTTGAGAGCTCGTACCGGGCACTCTCTGCCGTGCTTCCGGTCTGGAACCTGAGGACCGTGTACCGTGCGGTCGATGAAGACCTGGTGCGCCAGCTCAGCAAGGGTTTTTACGGCGGGGAACTCACCCGCCTCCCGGAGGGCCAATCTGCCACAGGGCTGGACCGTACCCTCAGCGTGGAGTACCTCCCCGACGGCACGGGGCTGCCCAGCGCTGACCACGACGGCGTCGAATCGGTTGTTGCCGAGGTCAACCGCGCGGTGGAGCTGGTCTTCGAGCACGCCCGGCTCCGCCCCCGGACGTCGCTGGCCGTGGTGACCGGCAGCCTTCGCCATGCCGCCCGGATCGGCGAGGCCATCAGGGCGCAACTGCCCAACTACCCCATGCTGGGCAGCTTCTTCACTGCGGGGGATGAGTCCTTCCGCGTAGTGGATCTGGAACGGGCCCAGGGCCTGGTGCGCGACCACGTCATCTTTTCCCCGGGCTATGGCCGCACCCCGCATGGGCGCACCCTCCACAGCCTCGGGCCGCTTTCCGCCGAAGGTGGCCGAGCAAAATTCGCCCTGGCGATGACGCGTGCCCGCCGGTCCCTGCACGTGCTCAGCTGCTTCCGGCCCGAAGACCTTGATGTCAGCCGCCTCAGCCACGGCGCCGTGGACTTCTACGAGCTCCTGGACCGTGAGATCGCGGGCAACACGGATCTTGGCAGCCCCGCCTCCCGGGCCGCGGCCAGCGAGCAGGCGCTCGGCGCCGATCCGCTCGTGGCCGACCTGGGTGACCGGCTCCGGGCCCGCGGGGCACGGGTGTGGCACCAGTACGACGGCGTCCTGAACATGGTGGCGGCCGCCGATCCGATGACCACGATCGGCCAGGACGATGCGGAGATTCCCCGTCCGGTGGCGATCGAGTCGGACGGTACCAGCCACTACCGGCGGATGAGCGTCCGCGAACGGAGCAGGCTCCGGCCGCAGCTCCTGGAGCGGCTTGGCTGGCGGTACATGCCCCTGTGGACCATAGAGGTCTTCACCGACCCCTCGGCCTGCGCCGACCGGATTGGCGGCTACCTCGGGTTGGAGAAGCCCGCCGTGTCCAGCCGGCTGCGGACATCGCACGGTTTCTTCGACGACGGCATCGAGCATTTGGCTATTGACGAGGCGCGGGCCGCCGAGTACCACGTGGCGGCCGAACCCGCCGGACAGGTATTCCGCGGCCACGAAACTGCCGGCCAAGAATTCCGCCGGCAGGCACCAGCATCAGCAATGACAGGCAATTCAGGCAGTAAGGAGGCCGGCGGCATGAGTGCGGACGGCATCACTAGCAACACTGGCAAGACCGGCGACACCGGCAACACGAACGACACCGGCGCCACGAACGACGCCGTCGCCACCGGCGCGGCGGGCGCCGCGGCCGACACCGCGGGGCCGAAGACCGGTGAGTCGACGGGGGCCGCGGCCGACACCGCAGGGTCGAAGGCCGGCGAATCGACCGGGGAATCGACCGGCGACGGGCCGGAACAGGAGGCCGAGAAGGAGACGTCGCGCCGTTCGGAGGCACAGGCCACCGTTCCGGAGGGTGTGCTGCCGAACAAGGCGGCGGAAGACGACCCCCGACGCTGGGGTGACCAGCCTGATAATTACGATCACGACGCCTGGCTCCAGGAACAGAAGCCGCCGCACTGGGGCTGACGTGCCGGCCCGCAGCCCAGAGCCTGCGGGCGCGGCCCGCGCCGGAGCATACGGCCCGGGCCACTGGCCCGGCGAAAACGCCCTGCTGGCTGGACAGCTAGCCCGGCGGTGACGCCACAAGCACGAAAAACAATTTGCCCTGGGTAGACGCGCCCGCCAGCCTTCGGGCCTGGTCGGCCGTCGCTGCCACCACCACCAGCCCGTCAGTCTCCGCAGTGGCGGGCCAGGAGCCGGCCTTGCCGCCCTGCGTCGACGTCCAGAGCACTGGTACGGCTTCGGCCAGGATTTGGCTTTCGCCGGGTTGTTCCATGCCGTTGCCGGCAGTGAGCACCACGTTGACGAGCTGCCCGGGGGAGACCAGCTGGATGGAGGCCGGATCTGCCATCCTCAGCGGCACGGCCGCAGAGCCTCGCGGGCTTCCGGCGAGCAGGCCCGGTCCCAGGATCTGGGCGTCGGTGAGGAGCTGGCCCTGGCGCAACGGTGCGGCCAGCTGTTTTCCCTCGAACGCGGTCTCGCTGCCGGGGCTGCCCGCAGGAATAAGGCCGGGTGGCACGCTGATCCTGCTGAGATCGCCGGGTTCCAGGGACTTTCCAGCGGGCAGATCGGCCGCGGCGGCGAAGGCTGCGACAGTGTCAGTGGGCGCTGGAGCCAGTTGCTGAACTGTCAGTCCGGCGGGGATGCAGAACAGGAGGGCCGCGATAAGCCGCCGGTTCCGGTTCAGCCAGCCGCGCAGGCGGTGCCACGACGGACGGCCGCGGGGCGGGCGCCGGCGGGGTTTCACGGGACCGATCCGGCTCCGGAACGGAAGGCCCGCGGCGGAAAACGTGGCGGCAGGAAGGCTCGTTGGACGGATACCGGTGCGGGACCAGCGGCCGGGTCCAGCTTCAGGCATTGCGGCGCGGAACGGCCTGAACAAAGGCGTGGAAGACGGCACAGGCGCCGCCGGGGCAGCCGTCTTGAACGAAGGCGGGGAAACCGCGGTGAGGAAAAGTTCCATGCCGCCACGCTACGGATCCGCGCAGAGCGGCGGCAGCTGCGGAACGTCCTATGTGGACAACGGCAACAGCGGCAACGGCAACAGCGGCAACAGCGGACAGGGATTCAGGCAGTGCCGAGAATCAGCCGGCCGTGGCCCAGCCGGCGGCCGGCGCCAACCCGGCAGGTGCCTTAGCTGGCCGCGGCGGCGGGCGCGGGGGTGGCCGCGGGAGCTGCAGGAGCCGGGGAAACCGTGCTGCCCTTGGCGTCGCGCGAATCGGTCCGGTAGAAGCCGGAGCCCTTGAACACTACGCCGACGCTGTTGAACTTCTTGCGCAGCGTGCCCTGGCACTCGGGGCAGGACGTCAAGGAGTTGTCGCTGAACGACTGCACGATCTCGAAGGCGTGGCTGCAGTCCTTGCAGGCGTATGCATACGTGGGCACTGGAAATCCTCCTCAGGGGCAAACGAGCAGGTCCCGTACTGCGGAGTCCGGATCACCGCCGATATTTCTATCGACCTGTTCCGTCCTTAGCAGTCGCAGGGCCTGAGTGCCAATTCTATCACCTTGGCGGGAACCCGGATCAGGCGGGCCGGGATCGGCCGAGCCGGACGATCCCGCCCGGGGTCAGCGCCGTGTCGACTTTCCGGTCGAACGACTCCGCGGGGATGCTGCCTGCGGGCAGCACCTCCGTGTCATAGACGACGGCGGCAGTCGGCGACGCGACAGCGTCGGCTGCAGCGTCGGCCGCCCCGGCGTCCGCCCCGCCGGACGCGGAGGACATGGCAGCCAGGGCGGCAAGGAACTTGTCGTAGTAGCCGCCGCCCTGCCCGATTCGGTTGCCCGAGAAATCCACCGCGGTGGCCGGCAGGAAGATTGCGGTGGCGTCCCGCATGACTTCGGTACCGTGGCGCTCTCCGACAGGCTCCTGGATGGGCGCGTACCGGCTGCGGACAAACCCGGACTGGGGAGTCCAGAACACCCAGCTGAGCTCGATGTCGGGTTCGCAAACGGGCAGCAGCACCCGGTGCCCGGCCTCGACCAGGGCAGTCAGCAGTGGCAGTGTGGGCGGTTCGGCGCCCACACCGAGGTACGCCGCGAAGGTGCCTTGGCGGCCGCGGCCAAGCCCGGAGGCCCAAGCGAGCCCGTGGCTGGCGATGCCCGCCGCGGCGGTGTCCTGTGCGGCCAGCGGGAGTGCGGAACGCGCCGCCCTGTGGCTGGAGCGAATTTCCTCTTTTGACGCCATCTTGGCCCGTCCTCTGCCTTTTGCGGCCGCGCTGCACCGGGGGGCCCGGCAGGCGGTTCGCATAATGATTACGCAATGATTGGTCCCTCCGTTAGATTAGTCGTGTGAATACACCCATCGCTTCCGTCCGCAAGGCCGTTATCCCCGCCGCGGGCCTTGGTACCAGGTTTCTCCCGGCCACAAAGGCCATGCCCAAGGAAATGCTGCCTGTCGTTGACAAGCCGGCCATCCAGTACGTCGTCGAGGAGGCCGTGAATGTCGGCCTGAACGACATCCTGATGATCACTGGCCGCAACAAGCGGGCGTTGGAGGACCACTTCGACCGCGTCCCCGCGCTGGAGTCCACCCTGGAGGCGAAGGGTGACACTGCGAAGCTCGAATCCATCCAGGCCGCCAGCAACCTCGGTGACATCCACTACGTCCGCCAGGGCGATCCCATGGGCCTCGGCCACGCCGTCCTCCGGGCCAAGCAGCACGTCGGGCATGAGCCGTTCGCCGTCCTCCTGGGAGATGACCTCATTGACGCCCGCGATGAGCTCCTCAGCACCATGATCGAGGTCCAGGCCAAGACCGGCGGGTCAGTGGTCGCTCTGATCGAGGTGGACCCGTCCCAGATCAGTGCCTACGGCTGCGCGGACGTCGAGGCAATCGGCGGTGAGGACTACGTCCGCATCAACCAGCTCGTGGAGAAGCCCGATGTCGCGGACGCCCCGTCCAACCTGGCCGTGATTGGCCGCTACGTGTTGCACCCGGCCGTCTTTGAAGTGCTGGAGCGCACCGCGCCCGGCCGCGGCGGGGAAATCCAGCTCACGGACGCCCTGCAGGAACTCTCGGCCGGCACCGGCGAGGGCTACGGCGTGTACGGCGTCATCTTCCGCGGCCGCCGCTACGACACCGGCGACAAGCTCAGCTACCTCAAGGCCTGTGTCCAGCTCGCCTGCGACAGTGAGGACCTCGGCCCGGGCCTGCGCGAATGGCTGCCCGGCTTCGCGTCCAGCCTGGCCCCCAGCCTCGCCAAATAACTCCCGTGGGGGGCAGCTTCACCTGGCCGGTGACCTTGGAGAGCGGCGAAATCGTGTTGCGCCCGATCCGGTACCGGGACCGCAAGGAGTGGACAGCGCTCAGGTCCCGCAACTGCGAGTGGCTGGCCCCCTGGGAGGCATCGAACCCGGTCCCCGGCGGCGGCCTGCCGGACTACCGGCAGATGGTGCGCTCGCTCAAGGCCCAGGCCGCGCAGGCCACGGCCCTGCCATTCGTCATCGCGGAATGGACACCAGGCCATCAGGCGCCGGTGATCGTGGGGCAGCTGACGGTGTCCTCGATCGTCTGGGGATCGGCCATGATGGCGACGCTTGGCTATTGGGTCGACAAGGAACGGGCCGGCCGGGGGATCGCCCCGACCGCCGTGGCCATGGCGACCGACTATTGCTTCGGCACCCTTGGCCTGCACCGCATGGAGATCAACATCAGGCCGGAGAACGCGCCGAGCCTGCGCGTGGTGGAAAAACTCGGGTTTCGTGACGAGGGATTCCGGCCCAGGTTCCTGCACATCAACGGTGAATGGGCAGACCACCGGACCTTCGCGCTCACGGCTGAGGAAGTGCCGGAAGGCCTCCTCGCGCGGTGGCTGAGAACCCGCCAGTCCTGAGGCCCATGAGAGCCGCCTGACCAGCCACGACGCCCCGACGCCGGCCAGTCGCCGCTGCGCGCGCGACACACCCCTGACAATGCGGGGCAGCACCTCATATACCTCATACGGTTTTGAGTGTGGACTTCCCTCTTAGCAGCTCTGTGATCCTTGTCATTGCTGTTGCGCTCTGGATCGTGTGGGTGGCGCCCTACGTTCTCCGGAACGGACGCCACCAGCTGCAGCCTGCAGGCGACTTCCTGGCGGATGTCATTGACATGGAACCAGCAGATCCACATGCGGGGAAGGTTATGAAAATGGCGGCGCAGCAGGAGAAACCCATGATCAGCACACAGCGCGCAGACCCGGCCGGCGGCACACCTGGGCCTGGGGCGGGCAAAGCGGCGACCCCTCGGGTGAATCCGATTGCTGCGTCGGGCTCCCCGGCATTCCGGATTCGTTGGGCGCGGCTGGTGCTGGCGGTAGCCGGGCTCCTGGCTCTCCTCACGGCAGTGGTGTCCGGAGCCCTTCGGCTTTTCGGCATCGGTTCAGGCTGGCTGCCGGTGACCGCCCTCCTGGGCGCCTTCGCCGCAGTGGCGCTGCTTCGTCGTCTTGCCGTCCGCGATCGCCGGCGGAAGATGAACGCTGCATTCCGTGCAGCCATGGGCAGCCCGGAACGCACCCCTGCGCGGCCGTCGGTGCCCGAACAGACCCCCTCCCTTCCCGACGGACGTCCCGCTGCCCGGCCGGAAAGCCCGCTCTTCGACGCCGAAGCGGGCCGCGACACGCCCGAGCCCGCGCCGAAGCCGCTGACCGCACTGGAACTCCGCCAGGCCGCCCTCGCTGAAGCCGTCGCCTCTGGGGATGCCTCGGCGGCCATGGCAGCCGACGCAGGTGCATTAGCGGAGGGCACGAGCTGGGAGCCCGTCGAGGTTCCCAAGCCCACCTACGTCGAAGCCCCGAAGGCCGAACGTGCGGCCCCAATGCCCCTTGACCTTCCCGAGGCGCCGAAGGCCGTAGGGAAACCGTCTCTCAAGCAGGCCTCGGCGCGACCGGCAGCGTCCGATCCGCAGACCGCCGACGATTCTGAGACTAAGCAGCTCAGCAAGGCCCAGAGCGCCTTGAGCAACCTGGATGATGTCCTCCAGCGGCGCCGCGCCTGATCGGCCCCGTCCTTCCGGAGATTACCCCGGGCAGCCAGCGATGGCGGCCCGGGGTTCTTCATTTCCCCGCAGCGTCGCCGGCGGGCTTCGCTGCGGTAGCCTCGGGTCATGACAAGGATCTGCGTTGCCGGTGGAACCGGGCAAGTGGGCCGAGAAGTGGTGCGCCTGGCCGTCGACGCCGGGCACGCCGTGGCCGTCCTCAGCCGCAACCCGCCGGGGGCCGGCGCCGCCGGCAACATCCCGGGCGCGGAGTACTTCCGCGCGGACGTCACGACGGGAGAGGGGATAGCGGCCGCCCTGGCCGGCGCCGACGTCGTGATCGATTGCCTGGAAGGGCGCGCCGGGAAGGCGCGCAAGAACTTCGCCGACGGCGGTGCGCGGCTTCTGGCCGCTGCACAGGACGCGGGAACGGCCAGGGCCGTCATGCTGTCCATCGTGAACTGCGATCGCAGCAACTCCTCCTTCTACCGGTCGAAAGCTGCCAAAGAACACGCCTACGAGCTGTCCGGACTCGAGACCGTGGTGGTCCGGGCCACCCAGTTCCACTCGTTGCTCGCGATGATGTTCGGCGCCGGCTCAAAGCTGCGGATCATCCCCGTGGTCAGAGGTGCCCGGTTCCAGCCGGTATCGCCGGCCGACGCAGCCGCGGTACTGCTGGAGGCCGCCCTTGACCCGGCGCCCGTTCCAGCCGCGGGCCCGCGGCACCGGGTACTGAACCTCGGCGGCCCCGAATCCAAAGACATGGTCGACTTTGCCCGGGAATGGCAGCGGGCCACCCGCGCAAAGGGTCAACTCGTGCGCTTACCACTGCCCGGCGCGATGGGCCGCTACCTGCGCGAGGGGTTGAACCTGGTGCCGGAGGCGCGACACGGCACCGAGACTTTCCGGGGCTGGCTGGAAAACAGCGCAGATAGTTTGTAGCCTAGGGACACCGGCAACGCCGTTCCGTCAGGACCGGCGTTGCTTCGGGGCTATAGCTCAGTTGGTAGAGCGCTTCGTTCGCATCGAAGAGGTCAGGAGTTCGAATCTCCTTAGCTCCACAGATTTCAAGGGTTTTTGAACCTTTGAGTGCGTGGCCCGGCTGCAGGGCAGGATCATCCAGGATCCGCGGCCGTCAGCCCGACTGAGCACGGCTCCGGCACCCACCGAAATCTCCAGGCCTGACCTTAGTCGTTGGCCGCCAGCGGCAACGCCCTTCCCGGTTTGGACAGTCGAAAAGGCCGTTTCTGCGCTGAAGGTCGCCTGCATGAAGCCGGCCCAGCACTGGTCCTGGACCCCGGCCGCGTTGCCCACGGACCCGTGACCGGTGCAGAGCAGCACCATCATTCCAAGCCCCTGACCTGCGCAATCATTGTTGAAATGGTGTCTGGGCATTATGCTCGGCGACGGGGGAGCCGGGAGCCGGCTCAAAGACTTGGGGGAAAATTGAACAAGAAGACCATCCGCTTCGGCATCGCCGGGGCACTCACTGCGCTCTCGCTCACGGCGCTCTCGCTTGCGGGCCTCGCCGTTCCGGCGCAGGCCGATCCCGATCAGTGGGCCATCCCACCGAACATCGATTCCTGCGGCCCGGTGGTCGACTCAGTCAGATTCTGCACGGCGCCGGACGGGCATCCGTATCCGATGCTGGTCAACGGCGGCGCCGTCGCCGGCCCGCGGCCCGGCATCGGCGGGGCCCTCCAGGTCGGCAGCACCCTGACCGTTGTTAACGGCGCCTGGGATCCCGCGGACGCCACGCTCACGCACCAGTGGCTGCGCAACGACGTGCCCATCCCGGGCGCCACCGGCCCCACCTACCTGCTCACCACGGCGGACCTCGGCAAGGGCCTCCGGGTCAAGACCACGGCGGCAGCGCCGAGCTATGCAAAGACGACCCTGCAGTCCGCCAAAGCCAACCCCGTCACGATCGCCGGCGGCGCTGTCCCGTCCGTCGTTGCGGGGGATGTTGGCATCGCTCAATTGGACACCCACCCGGATAGGCCCAGCCGTCTTGTGTTCGCTGGGGGAACTTTCAAGGGCGCTCCGGTCATCCACCGCCAGTACCAGTGGCTTCGCGACGGCAAGCCCATCCCGGGTGCCACCGCGGAAATGTTCGACCCGAAGGGCTGGGGATCAACGGGGCTACTGAGCGTCAGGATCACCGGCCACGCGCCCGGGTTCAAGCCGGCCGCCGCGACCTCTAAACAGCGAAAGGTTTCTGACTTCGACCAAGCCCCCGGCGCCGTGGTCACCGGCGGCACCGGCCTGGGGGAGGTCCTCACCGCCGTAGACGAAGTTCCCTGGACTGCCTGGCGGGGCGAGTACACCTACAAGTGGCTGCGCGACGGTGTCGTGATTCCCGGAGCCACTGCGCTGACCTACACGATCACGGCCAAGGACCAGGGCCACACCCTGGTCCTCGAGTCCGGCACTTGGTACGACACCCACATCTACTCCAACCCGGTCGCCGTGCCGGCGGCCGGGGAGCTGAAGCAGCTGACGAACGTCACCAAGCCGGTCGTGACCGGGGACGCCGTGACCGGCTCTGTGATGAAGGTGTCGGCCGGGACCTGGTCCGTGCCCTCCGACAGGCTGACGTTCACCTACAACTGGCTGGACGGGTCGAAAACGGTCAGCGGCGCGACTTTCACCCCGGAACAGCCCCAAGTTGGCAAGACCCTCGCCGTCCTTGTGACCGCGTCCGCCCCCGGTTACACCACCGCCTGGGTAAAAGTCACCGCACCCAAGCCCGTGACCGCGCGTGAGTCGACGCGGGCCATTACCGGAACCCTGACCGTCGGGTCGAAGGTGACCTTGACTCCCGACCCCTGGTATGACCGGGCGGGGATCACCTCGGACGTACACTGGCTGCGCAACGGCGTCCAGATCGCCGGGGCCTACGGCTGGAGTTACGTCCTGACGAAGGCCGACGCCAGCACGAAGCTCTCGGCCTACGTGAACCCGACTGCAACGGGCGGCAAGTACCAGACGATCAACGCTTCGGCGAGGGTGGCGGGCCTGCCCCTGATTTCGGCCACGCCGACGATTGCCGGTACGGTCAAGGTCGGGAATGTCCTGACCGTGCAGCGGGGCACGTGGAGCTGGGGCACTGCCTTCACGTACCGCTGGCTGCGCAACGGCGTCGTCATCTCTGAGGCCTACGCATCCACCTACAAGGTCCGGACCGCCGACAAGGGCACCAAGCTCACCGTCCGCGTCACCGGCTCACGGTTCGGCTACACCACCGTGTCGCGGACCAGCGGAGCGTACCTCGCCCGCTGACCAACGGCTTTCCCGGGCCCGCCTCATGCCGGCGTGGTCCGGGACGCCAGGCTATCCCGTCCTGGATCCACGCTGGCCCTTAAATGCAGCTGGCCTGACATACTCGTAGTCCGACACTGCCCCGGCCGGCGCACCTGTTGGCCACCGGCCGGGTTGTCCATGCACGCACCAAGGCGACGCCATGGTGCATGCTCACGCCCGAAAGACGAGCAGCAAAACATGGGAGCCGCAACGATGGGCACCCGGGCGGCGTCGAACGGGGCCCGGGTCGGGGAGCTGAAGCCCAAGGTCGTCGCGCCCGCAGCCAGGGGAACGGGCATCGGCTCGATCATGCTCGCGGCCAGCCTGGACTTTCTGAAGGCCCGTGGCTGCCACGATGTCGTGTCCGCATCCTGGGTCTCGGCCGACCCACAGCACTCTTCCCTGGGGATGCTGGAGCGGGCCGGCTTTGCGCAGGTGGCGACGATCCCCTGCTTCTGGGCGGACGACCAACAGGCAGCCGGCTACCTCTGCCCCCTCTGCGGCGCCGGGTGCGTCTGCGTGGCCGTCATCCTGGTGCTCCCACTCGAAGGCAGGGCCAGCCGCGGCTAGAGCGCTTCCTTGGCCAGGGCCGCAGCGCCGGGAGGGGTTGTGCGGCCGAGCCGGTCGTCCAGTCTGACGCGCAGCCTGGCGCCGGCGACCAGAACCCGGTGATGCGAGAGGGCCGCCGAGCCGGTAACTTGCGCAGCGACGTGCTGCCCGCTGCCTGTGCTTTCACCGGCCCCGTACACGGACTCCCACGCGATGTCCAGAAGCTCAAGCTCCTCGTTGCGGGCCAACTCGCTGCGGGCGAGCACGTCCAGCGCAGCCAGCCCCAGGGCTTTGCTGTCCCCGTACTCGTTCAGGGCACGGTCCAGCGCCCATTGGGTCCGTTTCCACCACTCGGCCCGGTCGTCGGCGACGGCCTTCTGGCGCAGAGTCCGCCAGGCCATGAACGCTCCCACGGCCGCCGCTACGAGTACAGCAACAGGGGCAAGCGCGGCAACGATCTGCCACCACTCGGCCGGACCGGTGTGGAGGAGGACTTCAACCGGAACCGGAGACGGGGCTGGTGTTGGCGGCATGCGACCAGCCTAAGCCGCGGCCCGGACAGGGAGGGATGCCGGCGTCGCCACCTCCCTTGGCATGGTCCAGGCGATCAACCTGGATGGTGGCGGTTCCACAACAGCAGTTGCCGGAGAAGCCGTTCTGAATATCCCCCCTGGCGGCGCGGAACGTCCCGTCGGCGGCGCCTTCCTCGTGCTTCCCACCCGAAAGGATGGGCCGAACAGCACGGACAAGTAGCGGCGGGTCTCTCTCCGAGTCTGACGGGAAGTCACAACGAAGCGTACAGCCTGCCGAGTGAGGTCAGCCGGCCGTTCGTTTGGTAGAGCGCAGACGGGCCCATGGCGGGGTCACTGGGATCCCTGGCTTTCCACGCAAACCGTTCGACGAAGGGCATCAGGCGCATGCCGGCGACCGCAACCTGCATGCAGTAGGCGGTCTCGCGGGTCGTGTACCGGGAGGGGCGTGCCGGGGTTGCCTGCCAGTCCGCAACCCCAAATTCCGTAACCCAGACCGGCCTTCCATACCTGTGATGCAAGTACCAGACCTTGGCCAGGAAACTCTCTGGGTTCGGCGAGCCGTAGTGATGCATCGTCATGAAGTCGATGCGGAGGTTCGCCTGCCGCGCCCTGGCCATGAAGTGGTCCAGCCACGGGCTCCTGACATCGACCGTGGCCGGAGATCCCAGACGCAGGCCGGTGGATTGAAGGTGGGGCCATAACCGGATGGCCTCATCGACAGACATGCTGGCCTGGCCTGAGTGGTCCGGCTCGTTGAAAGCGAGGAGGTGTTTGGTCCTCGTCTGGGGAAGTTGCCTGGCAACGTCGCCGAGGGCGTCCTGTCTGAGCAAAGCATTCGCGCTCCACACCATCGGGACAAAGGCCGGGTTGGTCGTGACGGTATACGAGGATCCCCAGGAGTAGTACCAGTTGGCATTGAGACTCCGGATTTGCCTCAATGCCAGCGCATCATCTCCGCTGTGGGCTGCGCCCTTGAGAGCCCGGGAGGCAGAGACAGCCGTACGGGCAAGGGACGGTGTGGAAAGGGCCGGAGCCGGCCCAGGGGGTGTGGCAGCGGAACTGGCCCCGGCCGCCTCCAGAGCAGCCAGCAATGCGGTGAGAAAAGTCCGGCGATCCATGGATTCCTTCTTCCGAAGCGAAGCGGGCCGACACCAATCCTCAACCAGATGTGACGAATGTCACGCTACGCCAGTCGCTCGACATTTGGAACAGCCGCAACGTGTCGCGCTACCGGCGACCCCGGATGCGGGTCAAGAAAGAGTTTTCATGAGATGGTGTGAACCTGCGTGAACGGCGCCGTGGCCGCGCCGGCGCAGCAATCCGCGCGGCAAGACCATCGTGCAATCCAGCGGCAAGGCAGCCGAATCCAGCGCAGGCATCCAAGACAGACATCCAGCGCAGACAAGGCCACCACCGATGAAGAACACCACCCCGATCGCCCTGGCCCTGCTGTCTGTTCTGCTGACCGCGGCCTGCTCCGCCTCCCCGAGCCCCGAGCCGTCCGCCGGGACCCCTGCGGCGGGCCTGCCGGCGTCGCTGCCCAAGCCTGACCCGGCCCAGCAGGAAGCCCTCCTGGCCGCGCTGGCCAAGATCAACCCCCGCCTGCCAGACGACCAGGCAATCGACAAGGCCCGCCGCCTGTGCGGCCGACTGCTGGGGCAATCGACGGCGGACCAGCTCATCGCTGCCGCAAAGACGGAGTTCAGCGGGGACGTCCCCGCCCTCCCGGACGAAGACGCCCAGCGGATCATCTCGGCGATCGGGGCCAACGGGTTCTGCCGCTAGCCTTGTTAACAACACGAGGAGAACTATGACCACCCTGAAAGAACGCCTGCACGCCGACGTCGTGAGCCACATGAAGGACCGCAACAAGGTTGCCCTGACCACCGTGCGCAACGTCCTGGGCGAGATCGAGACCCGGGAGAAATCGGGCAAGACGCCAATCGTGCTGGACGACGCACAGGTGACCGCACTCCTGCAAAAGGAAGCCGCCAAGCGCCGCGACACGGCCCGCATCTACACCGAGGCCGGCGAAGCCGAGCGCGCCGCGGCCGAGATCGCCGAGGCCGAGGTGATCGAGGCCTACCTGCCCAAGCCACTGACCGCGGCGGAAGTCGAGACGATCGTGGACGAGGCCATCGCGGCGCTCAAGGCCGACGGCGTCGAGCTGTCCATGCGTCAGCTGGGGGCAGTGATGAAGCCCGTCACCGCCACGGTGGCCGGACGTTTTGACGGCAAGGCCGTCAGCGAAATCGTCCGCAACCGTCTCGCGCAGCAGTGAGCCTGGTCCGGTTGCACGACGTCAGCGTCCGCTTCGACAACACACAGATCCTCCGCGAGGCGTTCTTCCGTCTGGAGCCCGGGGACCGGGTGGGCCTGATCGGCAAGAACGGCTCCGGGAAGACCTCCATCCTCAAGCTCGTCCTGGACCAGGTCTCCCCGGACACCGGAACGGTCACCGTGGAGCAGGGAACCAGGGTGGGGTACTTCTCCCAGTTTTCCGAGCTCGACGGCGAGGCAACCATCCTTGCGGTCCTTGACGGACTGTTTGTCGAGATCAAGGCTGCCGAGGCCGAGCTGGCAGCCATCGACGCCGCCATTGCGGCTGACCCCGCCGAGGCGGAGCTGGACCGGCTGATCCGGCGCCAGGCCGAGCTGTTCGAGGACATGGACCGCCTCGACGGATGGGATTACAAGCGGCGCATCGACACGGTCCTGACCACTCTGGGGTTCAGCGACGCCCACCGCACGTGCGCGATCGACGAACTCTCCGGCGGGTGGCGCAACCGCGCCGCCCTGGCCAAGATCCTGTTGGAGGGCCCGGACGTCCTGCTGCTGGATGAACCCACCAACTACCTCGACGTGGCCGGTGTCGAATGGCTCGAAAACTGGTTCCGCGACTACCGCGGCGCCGCGATCATCGTCTCGCACGACAGGAAGTTCCTCGACGCGGTGGTCACCCGGATCATCGAAGTGGAAAACTTCCACCTGCACGAGTACCCCGGCAACTTCGCCGAGTACGTGGTCCAGAAGCAGTTCCGGCTCAAGACGCTCGAGGCCCAGTTCGTCCATGAGTCCGAGCTCCTGGCTTTTGAGGCGGAGGGCATCGCCGACCGCCGGGAGGCCGCCAAGGCCGCCAGCCGCGGGTTGGGGAACCAGCTGGCCAAGATCAAGAAAGCGCGGACACCACGTCCCGTGGACCAGATCGTCACCGAGATCTACGGCGGGCTGCACGTGAAGGATGTTCTCTGCAGGGTCGAAGGACTGGGCAAGTCCTATGGCGACAAGGTCTTGTTCGAAGACCTGAGCTTTGAGATCCGCCGCGGCAACAGGATTGTGGTCCTGGGCTCCAACGGCAGCGGCAAGTCCACGCTGCTGAAAGTGCTGACCGGGGAGGAACCGGCGGATTCCGGTGAAGTGGTCTGGGCGAAGGGGCCGGGTTTTGTTTCCTACAACAAAATGCTGGAAGAGCTCGACGACGCCGACACCGTTTCGCACGCGGTGAACGCGCTGCCGGACAGCCTGGCCTTCAGCGCCACGAAGAAGTCCGTCAACAGGTTCCTCGCCATGTTCCAGTTCTCCGAAGCCGACCTCAAACAGAAGATCGGGAACCTCTCCGGCGGACAGAAAGCCCGCGTCGCCATGGCCCAGTGCCTGCTGTCCGGGGCCTCGGTGTTGCTGCTGGATGAGCCCACCAACCACCTGGACATGTCCAGTACCCAGGTGATGGAGCGGGCACTGCTCCACTTCCCCGGCGCGGTCGTCGTGGTCAGCCACGACCGCTTCTTCACCGAGAAGATCGCCACCCGTCAGCTGGTCTTCGGCACCGACGGCGCAGAACCCGGCGAGGTCGACGTACGCGCGGCCTAATGACGTGGTGATTGCCCCGAGGCTCAGTGTTTGCTCAACATTGGCTCAGGATGTGGCCTGAGCGGCTAAAGGGCCGACAAGTGGTCGTTTCCGAGCGGTAGTGTGGCGCTGGCTGCCGACCGGGGGGACGGCAGCGGTCTCCTATCCGCTTTGAAAGGAATCTCCCGTGGCAGGAATCATCGGCTGGCTCAGTGCTCTGGGCACCACAGGCAAGGCAGTAGTAGTGGCCTCCGTCGTCGTCACTGGCGGCGCCGGCGCAGCGGCGGCCACCGCGACCACCAATCTCCCGGCTGACCCGACGTCAACCATGACGGCGACCGGCACCGAAACCTCTGAGCCGGCCGGGTCGGCCGGGTCGGCCGGGTCGGAGACTCCGGTAGTGGGCGACCAGGAAGCCGCCGATCACGAATCGTCTGAATCGTCTGAACCGGGCGATCCGGCTGAGTCGGATGACCAGGAGGCGGACGATCAGGGCACAGAGGCGGACGCGGACGATCAGAACGCGGACGATCAGGGTGCGGACGATCAGGGCGCGGAAGAGGTCGCGGACGACCAGAACGCGGACGATCAGGGCGCGGAAGAGGTCGCGGACGACCAGAACGCGGACGACCAGGGGGCGGAAGGGGTCGCGGACGCTCAGGAGCCTGCTGCCCCGGCTCCGGCCCCCGCTGCTCCGGCCCCGGCGCCCGCCGGACACGATGCGAAGGATTCGGCCGACGCGCCGGAAGCCGACGCGTCCCACGCATCGAACGGCAACAGCGGATGGGCACACCAGAACGCCGCTGAACACCGCGCCGCCGGCCAGGCCAACGCCGCTGAACACCGCGCCGCCGGCCAGGCCAAGGCCGCCGAGCACCGCGCGGCCAGCCAGGCCAAAGCCGCCGAGCACCGTGCCGCTCCGGCCGGACTTGAAAGCGATCACGCCGCCAAGACCAGCAAGCGCGGCGACTCGGGCGGGCACGGCCACAGCAAGTAGCCCAATAGGCATGCATTGACGGGGCCCGGACCACTGGTCCTGGCCCCGTCGTCGTGACGGCACGAAAATGTTTCAGCGCGAAAGTGTTTCAGCGCGAAAGTGTCCAACGGTTCGGTCTCAGGGGCGCGGCGTTTCCGGGCGCGCGGGATAATGGAACCATGACCAATCAGCAGCAGGACCGCGACCCGTGGGAGGAGTTCGACAAGCTCCAGCCCGCCGGTCCGGACCGGGTTGCCGGGTACCCCGGTGGGAAACCGCAGGGCTTCGGCTTCCGCACGGGCGTCCGCAGCGCCAGGGTAGCCCTCGGATTTGCCGTCTACTCCCTGGCGCTGGGGAGCATTCTGGTCCTCACCGGGGCCATCGTTTTCATCGGCAGCGGGAAGTGGCTGCTGCTCGGGCTGATGGTGCTGATCGAAGTCGTGTTCGTCCTGGCGTTCCGACGGCTCATGGTCCAGGTCCGGAACCGCCGCGCCGCTGGCTAGAGCCAGCCCTTCTTCTTGAAGATGGCGTACATCAGCGCCGCCGTGCCGGCCATGAGCGTGATTGCCATCGGGTAGCCAAGCGTCCAGTGCAGCTCCGGCATGTTGTCGAAGTTCATGCCATACAGTCCGGCCACAAATGTCGGCGCGAAGAAGATCGCGGCCCACGACGAGATCTTCTTGACCTGTTCGTTTTGTTCCGCGCTGGCCTCGTTCTGGCGGTTGGCGGTCAGGGTTCCGTCCAGGGTGAGCGCATTCTGCAGCAGGTCACGGAACGAATCGGCGCGGGAAATCAGCCGTTCCACGTGGTCCTCGACGTCGCGCAGGCTGTGCTGCAGTTCGATGTCCACCCGGTACTTCTCGAAGCCCCGCCGGAGCTGTTGCATCATTGCCGGGAGCGGGTGGATGGCGCGCTGGAAATGGATGACTTCACGGGCGAGCTCGTAGATCCGCCGGGACACCAGGGGGTCGCCGCTGAAGAGCTGGTCCTCGATCTCGTCGATGTCGTTTTCCAGCCCGGCTACCACGGGACCGTAGTCATCCACCACCTGGTCCATGAGCGCGTACAGGACGGCCTCGGGCCCGTGGCGCAGCAGATCGGGCCGGCCCTCCATCCGGCGCCTGACCTGGCCCACGACTTTCGTCTCGGCGTGCCGGACGGTGACCACGAAGTTGCGCCCCGTGAAGACGTGGAGCTCGCCGAACTCCACGGTTTCGGTCTCGTCCAGGTACCGGGCGGGGCGGAGCACAGTGAACAGATTGTCGTCGTAGCGTTCCAGTTTGGGGCGCTGATGGGCAGAGATCGCGTCCTCCACCGCCAGCCCGTGCAGGTTGAATTCTGCCGCCACGGCCGCCATTTCCTCAGTGGTCGGCCGGTACAGGCCGATCCAGGCCATGCCCCCGTGCTCGGTCAGGGTCTCAAAAGTCTGCTCGAGGTTCCGCGGCTCGGCGCTGCGGATGCCGTCAACGTAGACGGCGTTGTCGATGATAGTCACCGGGACATTATCCTTTGTCCACCTGGAATTCGGCGGACCCGGCCCGCCGCGACGCGGACCGGCCGGGGGCGAGCGCGTTGCCTTGGGCGAGCCGGCTGATCAGCGGCTCGGTCCGGTACGGGATATGGGTGTGCAGCGCCAGGACGGTCTCGGTGCGGATGACGCCTTTGATCCGAAGGATCGACCGGAGGGCCGCCTGGAGATTGTGCGTATCCGTCGCCACCACCCGGCACCAGACGTCGCCGCGCCCGGAGATCTCGTGGACTTCCAGAACCTGGGCGATCAGCCGCAGGGCCCCCACGACGCCGTCGAGTTCCCGGTGGTTGACCTCGATCGTCACGAAGGCGACGACGTCGTACCCCACCGCCTCCAGATCGATTTCACGGCCGCCGTCGTGCAGCACACCGGAGCGCAGCATGCGCCGCACGCGCGACTGGGCGGTGTTCCGGGCGATGCCCAGGGCGTCACTGAGCTCGCCGATCTGGATCCGCGGATCCCGGATCAGCTCCAGCAGGATCTTCAGGTCGGTGGGGTCCAGACTGTTCAAATCATCACTCCGGTTCACTTGTGCAGTCTGAGAATGACTGTTTTGCTCAATTTTGGCACAGAACTTGGCCATCCAGATCATTGGTATTGCATTCTTTAGGTACCAATCTTTTCGACCGGGCCGTCGGTGTTCCCCACAGGGAACGCATGCGGCCCGATTTCATGCAAGGGCACGGCCATGACAGTCTTTAGCGAACTCCGCATGCGCCCGGCCACAGCTGACCGCTGGGGCTGGGACGCTTCCACCACCGCACGGCTCGTGATGGCCGGGGTTGTGATCTTTACGCTGCTGGTCGGCGCGAATCTTGCGACGCCGCTGTACCCGCTGTTGCAGGCAAAACTTGGAATCACGGCGCTCGATGTCACGGTGGCGTTCTCGGCCTACGTCCTGGCCCTCGTGGCCACACTCGTCCTGGCCGGCCACTGGTCCGATCACATCGGCCGCCGCGCCGCCCTCGTACTGGCAGTGCTGGTGGGCCTGGCCGGCGGCTTTGTCTTCGCCACTGCGGGCAACCTCGTGGCGCTCTCCGCCGGGCGCGCCCTGCAGGGCGTCGCCGTCGCGCTCGCCACCGGGGCCAGCTCGGCTGCCCTGCGCGAGCTGCTGCCCAGCCGGCCGGAGTGGGCCTCACGGTTCACGCTCCTGGCCTCCGCCGGCGGGGTGGCGGCCGGCCCCGCAATCGGCGGAATGCTGTCCCTCCTGCCGGGCCCAACGTCGACGCCGTACTACCTGCACTCCATCGTCCTCGCCGCCGTGCTGGTGCCCCTGTACCTGCTCAAGGCGCGGCCCGCCATCAGCCTGCACGCCGGTCCCCAGACCCTGCGGGTCCTGGCACCGCGGCGGCCCTCGGTCTCCAGCGACGCGCGCGGCGCCTTCTGGCTGGCGTCGTCCGTGGGCTTCCTGAGCTTCACCGTTTTTGGCTTCTGCCTCTCGCTCGCCCCCGGCTATTTCGCCCAGATTGTCCACGCCGATTCGCGGCCGCTGATCGGCCTGCTGGCAGGGCTGACGCTGGGGTCCTCAGCCCTGAGTCAGCTGCTGGCCATCCGGGGACGATTTGCCGTGTCCGCCGGCCTGGCCGTCCTGGGCGTCTCCGTCCTGCTGATCGCCGCGGCCGCCGCCTGGAGCAGCCCGTGGCTGCTGATTCTGGCCAGCATCACTGCCGGCGTGGGGCAGGGCGTGGCCTTCAGGACTGTGTTCAATGACGTTGCCGGCCGGGTGGAGGCCGCGCGGCACGCCCAGATCATCAGCACCGTCTATGTGATCACGTACCTTGGCAGCGCCTTCCCGGTGATCGGGTTGGGGCTCGCGGCCGGGATCGTCGGGCTGCAGAGCGCCGTCGCCGGTTTCGTCACGGTGTGCGCGGCCGCCGCGCTGACGCTGGCGGCCGTTACGCTGCGAGGCGCACTGCGCCGGGGCTAACTGCGCTGGGTCTGACTGCGCTGGGTCTGACTGCGCCGGGTCTAACTGCGCCGGCCGGGCCCGTTAGGGCAGCGGGCCGTGGTTGCCCTGGATGTGGTCGAAGACGAGCGTGGTTTCGGTGTGGCCCACCACGGGGTCGGTGGCCAGGTTGTCCAGAACCCAGTCCCGGAGGTCCTCGGTGGTGGCGACGGCGATGTGCAGCAGGTAGTCCACTGACCCGGACGTGTGGAAGGTCGAGAGCACTGCCGGCAGTTTGGGCACCCGGGCAGTGAAACGGTCGATCTGCTCGCGGTCATGGGCCCGGAGCCGGACCGCAATGAGGGCCTGGACCGAACGCCCGATCGCGGACAGGCTCAGATTGGCCTCGAAGCCCTCGATGATGCCGCGCTCGGACAGGGCGCGGGTGCGCATCAGCGCGGTCGACGGCGCGATCCCCACGAGCTCTGCCAGCTGTTTGTTCGAGATGCGGGCGTCCGCGACGAGGGCAGCGAGCAGGCGCTCGTCGATCGCGTCCAGCGGCTCGCTGGCTCCCGGCCGAACATTCTTCGCGGTGCTGCTCACGGATCCTCCTAGTAGTGTTCTCCGTTCATCATAAACGGCGTTATCCGACAGTTCCATTCAGAACCTCTACAAAAGCGCGAATTATTGCCAGATACTTGCGGAATTCAATGGTGAATATTCGTAAGGAGCAAGGGTGCTTTCTCAAGATTCATTGGCGGTCCACGCAGGCCGGAGCGGGCTCACGGAACTGGGCGTCCACGCGGTGCCCATCGATCTGTCCACGACGGCGCCCCTGCCGTCCGTGCACGACGGAGGCCTTGCCTACGAGCACATGGCCACCGGCGGCTCACATGTGGAGGGGCAAAGCACGGTCTACCAGCGGCTGTGGAACCCCACGGTGGCACGCTTCGAAGAAGGCGTCGCTGTCCTGGAAGGCACGCCCGAGTCTGTCGCCTTTGCCACCGGAATGGCGGCGCTGAGCGCCGTGCTCCTCGCGGTTGTGGCCGCGGGCAAGAAGCACGTTGTCGCCGTGCGCCCGCTGTACGGCGGCAGCGACTACCTTTTGGCCTCCGGCGTCCTTGGCAACGAGGTCACCTTCGCGACGCCGGAGGGCGTCGGCGCCGCCCTCCGGCCGGACACCGGCCTGGTGATCCTCGAGACGCCGGCCAACCCGACCCTCGAGCTGGTGGACATCGCCCGCGTGGCAGCCGCCGCCGACGGTGTGCCGCTCCTGGTGGACAACACCTTCGCCAGCCCGGTACTGCAGCAACCCTTCAAGCACGGCGCGGCCATGGTGCTGCACAGCGCCACGAAGTTCCTGGGCGGCCACGGGGACGCTATGGGCGGCGTGGTGGCCGCAGGCTCTGAATGGGCAGTGCGCCTGCGCCAGATCCGGGCCGTGACCGGCGGCATCCTGACCCCGTGGCCGGCGTACCTGCTGCACCGCGGGCTGGCAACGCTCCCGGTCCGGGTCCGCGCCCAGCAGGCCGGCGCCGAAAAAATCGCGGTTGCCCTGGCAGGGCACGGGCTCGTGAGGCGGGTTTACTACCCGGGACTGGCCGAATGCGACCCGCAGGGCCTGGTGGGCACACAGATGTCCGGGCCGGGATCGCTCATGGCCTTCGAACTCGCCAGCGCCGAGCACGCCGAGCGGATCCCGGCCGCCGTCGGCATGATCACCCACGCCGTGTCCCTCGGCGGGATTGATACCCTCATCCAGCACCCGGCCGGCCTGACCCACCGGCCGGTCGAAGCCGCGGCCAAGCCGCACGCGAACCTGCTGCGGATCTCGGTGGGGCTGGAGGACCCGGCCGACATCGTCGCCGACCTCGTGCAGGCGATCGAGGCAACGCAGTAGCCCGAGGGTCCGGTGCCTAGCCCGATGCCGTGACCCTGCCGGCGGCCGCGGTGCCGGTTGCGGGCACCGGCGCGGGATGCGCGACGGCGGTGATTGCCGCCGTCGCGCCGGCCAGTCCGATGACCGTCAGCGCAAGGGCCGTCCAGCCGAACCGCTGGAAGACCAGGCCGCCGGCCCAGCCAAGCACGCTGGAGCCGAGGTAGTAGGCAAGGTTGTACAGCGAGGCGGCCTGCGCCCGGCCCGTCGTGGCGATCAGCCCGGTCCAGCCGGATCCGATGCTGTGTGCCGCGAAGAAGCCGCCCGTGAACAGCAGCAATCCCGCCAGGATCGCGGCCAGCTGTTCCGTGAGCGTCAGGGCCAGGCCGCCTGCCATCAGTGCGGTGCCGGCGATCAGGACGGTGCGCCGGCCGAACCGCGACGTCAGGCCCGCTGCCCAGCGCGCCGAGACGGTTCCGGAGAGGTAGGCCAGGAAGATCAGGCTGATCGCGGTGGCGGGCAGGCTGAACGGCTCCCCTGACAGCCGGAATCCGAGGTAGTTGTAGACGGCCACGAAACCGCCCATGAGCAGGAATGCCTGGATGTACAGGGCCAGGAGCCGGGGATTGCGGCCATGGCCGGCCAGCGTGCGAAAGGCCCCGCGGAAGCCGCCCGCGGCCGCGGCGGTGAAGCCCTTGGCCCGGGGCACCAGAACAAGGAACAGGACTGCCGCTCCGCTAGCCAGAACGGAGACCGCCAGGGCCGCGGCCCGCCAGCCCCACAGTTCACCCGCGGGCCCGGCGACCAGCCGGCCGGCCAGGCCGCCCAGGGTGGTCCCGGCGACATAGCTCCCGGCGGCGACGGCGGCGTGGGCCTTGTTGACCTCCTCGTTGAGATACGCGATCGCGATCGCCGGGATGCCGCCGAGGGCCATTCCCTCCAGCATCCGCAGGCACAGCAGCACGGGGAAGCTGGGGGCCAGGGGGACCAGCAGGCCCAGGACGGTGGCCGCTGAGATGCCCCACATCATTGCCCGGACCCGGCCGATCCGGTCGGCCAGGAAGGACCAGGGGAGCACCGTCAGGGCCAGCCCTACCGTTGCCAGGGAGATGGTCAGCGCGGCCTCGGCGGCCGAGACGCGAAGATCCGCCGCCAGGAGCGGGAGCACCGCCTGGGTGGAGTAGAGCTGGGCGAAGGTTGCGACGCCGGCAAAGGCAAGCCCGGCGAGGATCCGGCGGTAGGCCGTGGAGCCCTTCGGATGGCCAGCCCATGCGGCAGCGTTGGCTGCAGAATCAGCTGCGAGATTGGCTGCGTCCTTGGCCGCGGGGCGTGGGCCGGTGCCGGTGGGTGCGGAAATGCGTGGCATACCTTCAGGCTAAAGCCTGCCCGAGGGATGCTTCCAATGCATGATTTCCATAGAATAGATAGCAAATATGGATCAGTGTCGGAGGGGAACATGGACGTCGAACACAGGCAGCTCGTGCAGCTGCTGCCCCTGCTGCCGATGCTGGCGGAACTGGGGCGGACGGAGCACATTACCGAGACGGCCGAGCTCCTGGGCCTGCCGCAGTCGACCGTGAGCCGTTCCATTGCGCGGGCCAGCGCCATCGTGGGGACGGAGCTGCTGATCCGGGACGGCCGGGGCGTGCGGTTGACGCCCGCGGCGAAGGCGCTCATGCCCCACATCGAGGCCGCCCTGGCCGAATTCCAGACGGGGCTGGACAGCGTCAGGCACGAGTCGGAGGTGGTCCGCGGCCGGATCGCCGTATCGTTCCAGCACACCTTCGGCGAGGCAATGCTGCCGCTGCTCATCAGTGCTTTCCGGAGCAGGCACCCGCAGACTGCCTTTGACCTCAGCCAGGGTGCACGGGACGGCTGCCTCGCGGAACTGGCCGCGGGCTCCGCCGACGTGGCGCTCACGGCACCCGTTGCCACACCCAGCAAGCGAATCGGTTCGGCCGCGCTGTACCGCGAACCGTTGCGCCTGGTGGTCCACCACCGGCATGCCCTGGCCGGCCGCCGTCGGGCCAAGGTTGCCGAGATCCGGCAGGAGCCCTTCGTAGCGATGGGGTCCGGCTACGGCATGCGCTCGCTGACCGACGCGTTGTTCCGGGAGGCGGGGTTCCGCCCGCGCATTGCCTTCGAGAGCCAGGACTCGCACACCGTCCGCGGCCTCGTCTCGGCCGGGCTCGGCGTCAGCATTCTGCCGCCCGGCGGCTCCGCACCCGGCAGAGCCGCACAAAACAGCCACCACCCGTCGCGGGGCACCGAAGCCGACGACGGCGGACCGGGCTGGGTTGAGATTCCCCTGGATTCAGTCCTGGCGTTCCGCGAGATCGGCCTCGCTTGGCGGGAGCCGGTTTCGCGGAATGCCGTGGCCGATGCCGAGTCCGATCCCGTGCGCTTGTTCCGCGAATTCGTGCTCCGCGACGGTCCGGCGCTCCTGGCAGGCTTCGTGCGCGAACGCTCGGCAGGCTGAGCCGGGCCGGTGCGCTGAGGCCGAGCCGGAGCCGGTCCGCTCAGGCCGGAACGCTCAGGTCGCCGGTTGGCGCCGAGGTCGCCGTAAGGTGACGGCGGTTTGGCACGTTTCCGGCGACTTCGGAGTTCGGCCAGGTCCGGCCGGATTCCGATGGTGGGGGTCGGCGGGGGGTCGGCGGCGGTCAGCGGCCGGCGAGCAGCCCTCGCACGACGCCGGCCACGGGTCCGGCTTGTGCCTTCTGCCAGCCCGTGCCCGCCCACAGGTTCAGGCGTTCCGCGTCGCCGGCTGCGGTGGCCGCGGCCCGGATGGGCGCGGTGAGGTGGTGGACGGCAGGGTAGGCCTCCGGCGCCTCGGGGTGGTCGCGGACGAATTCGTTCTCCAGGGCCCGGGCCTGCCGGCCGGTGAAGGCGCGTGTCAGCCGGGTTCGGGTGAAGTGCGGATCGGCCAGGGCATCTTTGTGCAGCTGCTTGGCGCCGCTTTGGTCAGTGCGGAGAAATGCGGTGCCGAGCTGGGCTGCGACGGCCCCGGCACGCAGCACGGCGTCCAGCCCGGCCGCATCCATGATGCCGCCCGCAGCCACCAGCGGAAGGTCGACGACGGACCGCACCTCGGCGAGCAGCTCCGCCGTCGTGCCGCCCGGCTGCGCAGTTGTGCCGCCCGGCTCCGCTGTGTAAGCCGGTTGCGGCTCCGGGGCCGGAAGGAACGCTGCGCTGTGTCCGCCGGCGCTCGTGTGCTGCACGACGAGGGCGTCCACGCCTTGCCCTGCCGCCTGCACGGCCTCGGCCGCGGTGGTGACAGTGGCCAGCACCGCCGACCCCGCCCGCTGCAGGGCCCGAACGACGTCCGGGCCGGGCAGCCCGAACGCGAAACTGACCAGCTCCACGGGCTCTGAGAGCAGGGCATCGATCTTTCCCTGCCATTCGTCGTCGTCGTCGAGCCGCAACTGCGGAAGCTGGACGCCGTAGCGCCGGGCGTCGGGGCGCAGCTGCTGCCGGTAATCCTCGAGTTCCGCCAGCACCGCCGCGGAGGGTGGCAGCTGGGCCGGATCCGGGACAAACACATTCATGCCGAACCGGGCGCCGGACTCCCGGATGGTGCGGATTTCCGCCTGCATGGCCGCCACGCTCTTGTAGCCGGCCGCGAGGAAGCCCAGCCCGCCAGCCCGGTGTACGGCTTCGACGAAGGCCGGTGTGGAGGTGCCGCCGGCCATGGGCGCCGCGATGACGGGTGTGCCGAAAAGATCGTGGGGCATTGCGGGCTCCTTGCAGCGATTCAGTAACCTGTTCCAGTGACTAACACTGATATGCCGCCGGCGGCGGACTCCGTTCCATCTTCCACCACGCCATCTGCCACGGCGAGGACAGGTGCCGTGATCGGACTGGACATCGGCGGCACCAAAACCCGGGGCGTCAGGTTCGAGGACGGCGCGCCCGTTGCCGATGAATCGGTGGGCAGCTCCAATGTCCAGAACGTCAGCCCCGAGGAAGCCGCCTTCAACCTCGCGGAACTCTTCGCCAGGATCGGCGGGGGAGACGTCGCCCAGGTCTACGCCGGAGCCGGCGGCATCGACACCGATGACGACGCCGCGGCGCTCGCGGCACTGATTGCCCCGCACGTGCCCGGTGCCCGGATCACGGTGGTCCACGACTCCCGGCTGCTGCTTGCCGCAGGCGGTGCCAGCACCGGCGTCGCGGTCATCGCCGGCACCGGATCGGCCGCGTGGGGCAAGAACGGCCGCGGCGAGGAGGCCCGGGCCGGGGGCTGGGGCTACCTGCTCGGCGACGAGGGCAGCGGCTACTGGCTGGGCCGGGAGGCAGTCCGCCACAGCCTGCGCCGGATGAACCAGGGGCTGGAACCCGACGAACTCTCCACTGCCCTGCTGGCATCCTGCGGGGTGGATGACCCGAACAAGCTGATCGCCATGTTCCACTCGCCCGAGACCGGGCGCCGGTTCTGGGCCCAGCAGGCCCGTCTCGTGGTGGAGGCTGCAGACGCCGGGCATGCGCCGAGCCGGGCCCTCATGGAGCAGGCCGGGCGCGACCTCGCCGACCTCGCCGCGCAGACCGTCCGGCAGCTCGGCATCGAGGGCCCCGTCATCCTGGGCGGCGGACTCGGCATGAACGTGCCGGGGCTCCAGGAGTCGTTCCGCACGGCACTGGCCGCCGCGGGGATCACCGATGTCCGGGTCCTGGCGCAGGAGCCGGTGTTCGGGGTGCTGCAGCTGGTGGCGGAACAGGAGTAGGCGGAGGCAATCCTCCGGCCACTACGCTGGGGGGATGAGCATGCAATTCGACACCCGGCCCGCCGCCTACGCCGTCATAATCCGGGATGCCGGGATCCTCCTGGCGTACTGGAAGCAGGACGGCCGCGAGGGCTGGACGCTGCCCGGCGGCGGCCTGGACCTGGCTGAACACCCGGTGGACGGGTGCCGACGCGAGATTCACGAGGAAACCGGTTACGACGCCGAGGTCGGCGCCATGCTGGGGATCGACGTCGGGCACTGGCCGTCCGAAGTCCGGCTCGACGGCGGCGTACGGGACTTCCAGTCGCTCCGGCTGGTCTACGAGGCGACGATCACGGGCGGGGAACTGCGTCACGAAGTGAACGGCAGCACCACCCACGCGGCCTGGATTCCACTGGATGAGGTGGCGCAGCTAAACCGGGTCTCGCTCGTGGATGCCGGGCTGCGTCTGTACCGTGAGCGGCCGCTGAACGGAAAACTTTCCGGCTAAACCGCTGGCCAGGCACGGGCACCATCGCTATCCTGTAGAAACCGCCGGCCGCAGCAGACCGGCAATTGACGGGGAGGTGGAAGCAATGAATGCGATATTTCTGAGCGCGCAGCGCACCGATACAAGCAATGTCATTACTCCTGCCCCGTCCCACGGCGCAGCCTAGCCATCGAGCGCTAGTCTCCGCGCGCGGCATCCAAACCGCCGCAGCCCGCAATGCGCCGCACCACGGGGCCCCACCAAAGGGTTTTCGTTGACCATTTATCCTGCATCCCGGGGCGCCGGCAGCGCCCTCATTACCAATTCATCCGAACCTCATTTATCTGTGCCTCATACGTCCGTGCCTCATACGGCCGTGCCCTCCGATGAGGCTGGCCCCGAAGGTCCTGTCCTCTACGGCTACACGGCCGGCGTCGCCGAGCGGTTCGCGGCCCAGCCGGTGCCGGGCGGCGACCGCCCTGGCCGCGTCATCCGGGTGGACCGCAACCTCGTCCTGGTG
This sequence comes from Arthrobacter sp. 05T410, assembly GCF_056396505.1. Classification (NCBI taxonomy): domain Bacteria; kingdom Bacillati; phylum Actinomycetota; class Actinomycetes; order Micrococcales; family Micrococcaceae; genus Arthrobacter; species Arthrobacter sp. 05T410. Next base: position 33,245 of record NZ_JBFTLP010000012.1, read on the forward strand.
GCCGAGGGCGGCGGAACCGCCCACCTGCCCTACCCGCGCGGCGGGGAGCTTCCCGCCACCGGGGACTGGGTCTGGCTGGGTCCGAACGCGGCGGGGGAGCCCGCCATCGTGGGCATCCTGCCCCGCCACTCGGAGCTGAGCCGCAAGCGTGCCTTCGAGGCCTCGTCCGAGGCGCAGGTCCTTGGCGCCAACATGGACGTCGTCGGGATCGTCGTTCCGGTGGATCGTCCGCTCACGCACAACCGGCTCGAACGGACCCTGGTTGCGGCGTGGGACTCCGGTGCCACGCCGCTCGTGATCATCACGAAGGCGGACATTGTGGACCTCGCGGACGACGTCGTGGCGACGGTCGTGCGCCAGGCAGCCGGCGTCGACGTCGTCACCACCTCTGCCGAGAACGGCGATGGCCTCGACGAAGTGCTGGGCCATCTGCCGCCCGGCGGCACGCTGGTGCTGCTGGGGCCCTCTGGCGCCGGAAAATCCACGCTCATCAATGCCCTCGCCGGCGTCCCGGCCCAGGAGACGGGGGCAGTGCGGGCGGGCGACGGCAAGGGCAGGCACACCACCACGTCCCGCGCGCTCGTTCCCCTGCCCGGCGGCGCCGTCCTGATGGACACGCCGGGGGTGCGCGGCTTCGGGGTCTTCGACGCCGAGGGAGGAATGGAGGAGATGTTCGGCGACCTCGAAGAGCTCTTCGAGCACTGCCGCTTCTCGGACTGCGCGCACGGCCGGGAACCCGGCTGTGCCGTGCAGGCGGCGCTCGCCGACGGCGTACTGGAGGACCGCCGGTGGGCCAGCTACCTGAAGCTGCAACGCGAACTCGCCGCCCTGGCGCGCCGCCACGACGCGGCCGCGCGGCGCGCCTACCAGCGGGAATGGCACCAGAAGATCGTCGTAGCGGGCAAGAGCCAGCGGTCAGCCGAACGGGACAACCACGAGAACGCGCACGGCGGCGGAAAGAGCCGCCAGGACGGAAATAGCAGAAACACCAGTGGCGCGAAGGGTGCGCGGCGGCCCCGCTGAAGCACACCGCCGGGTGAGACAAGGGCCGCGGTGGCGCGCCGGAAGGATTTCCGGCGCGCCACCCATCCAAAATCGTTGTGCTTCCGAAGCCTTACGGGAGCCCCGCGCCGCTGACATAGTCCGGGGTGCTGGTTAGTCTATGAGCTAACTGCTTTATGGCCAGCACACTGACGAAACCGTGCGCTGGCCCGACCAATGTTGCCGCCAACAGTTAGGTAAGCCCGGAAATGGCCGAAGCCATGATCGAGTTCCAGAACGTCACCAAGCAGTACCAGGGCGGTCAGGCCGCCGTTGACGGGCTGACCATGTCCATCGATAAGGGCGCCATCACTGTCTTCGTCGGACCCTCCGGCTGCGGTAAGACCACGTCCCTGCGGATGATCAACCGCATGGTGGAGCCCACGTCCGGCGTCATCACCGTGGACGGGGCCGATGTCACTTCAGTCCCTGCCGCGCAGCTGCGGCGGTCCATGGGCTACGTCATGCAGTCCTCCGGGTTGATGCCGCACCGCTCCGTGCTGGACAACATCGCCACCGTTCCCCGGCTCAACGGCGTGTCCAAAGCCGACGCCCGCAAGCGCGCCCAGGAACTGCTCGACGTCGTCGGGCTGGCCTCCTCGCTCGGCAAGCGGTACCCGTCCCAGCTCTCGGGCGGACAGCAGCAGCGCGTGGGCGTGGCCCGGGCACTCGCGGCCGATCCTCCGGTGCTGCTCATGGACGAGCCCTTCAGCGCCGTGGACCCGGTGGTCCGCGACGAACTCCAGAAGGAGCTCCTCCGGCTCCAGCATGACCTGGCCAAGACGATCGTCTTCGTCACTCATGACATCGACGAGGCCACCGTCCTGGGCGACAAAGTGGCCGTGTTCGCCGTCGGCGGCAAGCTGGCGCAGTACGCCGCCCCGGCGGAGATCCTGCGGGCCCCGGCGAACGAGTTCGTGGCCTCCTTCGTGGGCCGTGACCGCGGGTTCCGGCACCTTGCGTTCAGCCCCTCGGACGGTGTCACCATCCACCCCGTCCCCACTCTCACGCCCGATCAGCTCAGGGGTGAGGGCAGCTCCGATGAATGGCAGCTGGTGGTCGACGACGCTCTCCGGCCCCTGGGCTGGGCCGGGCCCCGCAGCGCCACCGGAACCGCCCCGGCGATGGTTCCCGGAGGCTCCCTGTTCCGGAAGGGGGACACGCTCCGCCGGGCACTGGACGCGGCCCTGTCCTCACCCTCGGGCCTCGGCGTCGCCGTGGACGACGACGGCCGGGTGGCCGGAGTCATCGGAGCCGCCGAAGTCCTCGCCGTCATCGAGTCAGACCGCAACGTCCGGCACGGAGGGCTCTGATGGAGTGGTTCCTGGCCAACAGGGCCGAAGTCTTCAGCCTCGCCGGCCAGCACCTCATCCTGGCCATCCTGCCGATGGTGTTCGGGGTCCTCATAGCCGTTCCGCTGGCCCAGCTCGCCCGGCAGAGCCGCGGGCTCCGGTCCTTGGTGCTCACCGGGTCCTCGCTGCTGTACACGATCCCCTCGCTGGCGCTTTTCATCATCCTGCCGACCATCCTCGGAACCCGGATCCTGGATCCGGTCAACGTGGTGGTGGCCCTGACCATCTACGCCATCGCCCTGCTGGTGCGCGCCACGCTGGATGCCTTCGACTCGGTGGACGAGGACCTGCGGCAGGCCGCCGTCGCCATGGGGTTCAAACCCTTCGCCCGCTTCATGCAGATCGACCTGCCGCTGTCCTTGCCGGTGCTGTTCGCCGGGCTGCGCGTGGTCTCGGTCAGCAATATCTCGCTGGTCAGCGTCGCGGCACTGCTCGGCATCGGCAACCTCGGAATGCTCTTCACCTCCGGCCTCCAGCGTGACTTCGTCACCGAAGTGGTGGTGGGCATCATCGCCATCCTTCTCCTGGCGCTGCTGATGGACGCCGTCCTGGTGCTGCTTGAACGGCTGCTGACGCCCTGGACCCGGGCCGCGGCGGCCACGGGTGGCGGCACCGGTTCGGGAGCGGGCCCGGACAGGACTGGCCCCGCCGCGGCGGCGATGCGGTTTTCGCGTCCCAAGACCGGAGGGGGAAACGCGTGAATAACGTCGTCACGGACACCTTTGCCTGGCTCAGCGATCCGGAGAACTGGTCCGGCAGTGCCGGAATCCCGGTGCGCCTGGCCGAACACCTGTTCTACACGGGCCTGGTGATGGTGATCGCCATCGCCATCGCCGTCCCGATCGGCCTGTTCGTCGGGCATACCGGCCGCGGGCGGGTTGCGATCGTGTCAGTCGCGGGCGCGCTGCGCGCCCTGCCCACCCTCGGCTTGCTCACCTTGTTCGTCCTGCTCGCCGGCATCGGGCTGATGCCGCCGATCTGGGCTCTCGTGATCCTGACCGTGCCGCCGCTGCTCGCCGGCACCTACGCCGGAATCTCCAGCGTCGACCGCAATGTGGTGGATGCCGCCCGCGCCATGGGCATGACCGAGTGGCAGGTCCTGTTCCGGGCGGAATTCCCGAACGCGCTGCCGGTGATGTACGGCGGGTTCCGGACCGGGGTGCTCCAGGTGATCGCCACCGTTTCCGTGGTCGCCTACATCAACCTGGGCGGCCTGGGCCGTTACCTGTTCGACGGGCTCGTGCTCTCCGACTTCCCGCAAATGCTGGGAGGCTCGCTGCTGATCGCCGCCCTTGCCATCAGCGTCGACCTTATCCTTGCCCTTATTCAGAGGCTGTTCCTGTCACGGGGCGCCTCATCCAAGCCGAACCGCAGCCAGCAGGCTGCGGTTGATCTCACAGACCCCGTGATCGCGGAGACTGTTGTTCAAGGAGGTACGTCATGAAGGAATCCCGCCAACGAGGCCTTGGCCGGCGCGCATTCGGCGGCCTGGCCGTCGGCGTCGGCCTGGCCATGGCCCTGTCCGCCTGCGGAGGCTCGTCAAACCCGCTGAGCTCGGCCCCGGCCAGCAGCGGTGCCGCCTCCGGTTCCGGCGGTGCCCTGGTGATCGGGTCGGCTGATTTCCCCGAGAGCCAGATCCTGGCCGAGGTCTACGCCGGTGCCCTGAACGCCGCGGGCGTCACCGCCAGCACCAAGCCGAACATCGGCTCGCGCGAGGTCTACATCAAAGCAGTCCAGGACGGCTCGGTGGACGTTGTTCCCGACTACAGCGGCAACCTGCTGCTGTATGTAAACAAGGACGCCACCGAGGTCTCCGCCGAAGACATCGCGAAGGCACTCCCGACCAAGCTCCCGCAGGGCCTGGCCGTGCTCGATGCCTCCAAGGCTGAGGACAAGGACGCCATGGTGGTCACCAAGGCCACGGCCGAGAAGCACCAGCTGAAGTCCATCGAAGACATGGCGAAGGTCTGCGGCGATCTCGTCATCGGCGCCCCGGCGACCTTCGCCGAGCGCGCCTACGGCCTGCCGGGCCTGGCGAAGAACTACAACTGCGTGCCTAAGAAACTCGAGCCGTTCAGCGACGGCGGCGGCGCCGTCACGCTCAAGGCGCTGCTCTCGGACCAGGTCCAGGTCGCAGACATCTACACCACCACCCCGTCCATCCCGGACAACGACCTCGTGGTGCTGGAGGATCCGAAGAACAACTTCATCGCCCAGCAGGTGCTGCCGCTGTACAACTCGGCCAAGATGACGGACAAGGCAAAGGAAACGCTCAACGCAGTGTCCAAGGTCCTCACCACGGAAGACCTCATCAACCTCAACCGTGCCGTGAGCGGCAGCCAGAAGCAGAACCCGAAAGATGCCGCCGACGCGTGGCTGAAGGAAAAGGGCCTCGCCCAGCAGTAGGCCACTGGCGACCCTGCGACGCCGGTGTCCGGGCTTACAGCCCGGGCACCGGCGTCGTTGTTGTTACTGCGGCGCCCGCGTGTGAGTCATGTCTCAGCGGAAGTACATCCTCCATATGGCATATTTGATGAATGGCAGAATTCAAGCAGTCCACCAAGCTTCATAATGTCCTTTACGACATCCGTGGACCGATTCTTCAGGCCGCCCAGCAGATGGAGGCGGAGGGTCATCGCATCCTCAAACTGAACATCGGAAACCCGGCCCCGTTCGGGTTTGAAGCGCCGGACGCGATCCTGGTGGACATGATCCGCCACCTGCCGCATGCCCAGGGCTACAGCGACTCGCGCGGCATTTTTTCGGCCCGCACCGCCGTCTCGCAGTACTACCAGACCCGCGGGATCCAGAACATCCACGTGGATGACATCTACCTCGGCAACGGCGTCAGCGAACTGATCACAATGTCGCTCATGGCCCTGCTCGACGACGGCGATGAGGTCCTCATCCCCACCCCGGACTACCCGCTGTGGACGGCCTCGGTTGCCCTGGCCGGCGGGAAACCCGTGCACTACCTCTGCGACGAGGAATCCGGCTGGCAGCCCGACCTCGAGGACATGGAAGCGAAGATCACGCCGCGCACCAAGGGCATCGTGGTCATCAACCCGAACAACCCGACAGGTGCGGTGTACCCGAAGGCGACGCTGAAGAAGATCGTTGCCCTCGCGGAGAAACACGGCCTGGTGCTCTTCGCCGACGAGATCTACGAGAAGATCCTCTACGAAGACGCGGTACACGTAAACCTCGCCTCGCTCACCGGCGACGATGTCCTGTGCCTGACCTTCAGCGGGCTCTCCAAGGCCTACCGGGTCTGCGGCTTCCGGGCCGGCTGGATGGCCATCTCCGGGCCGAAAAAGGCCGCCGCGGACTACCTCGAGGGCATCAACCTGCTAGCCAACATGCGCCTCTGCGCCAATGTGCCGGCCCAGCACGCCATCCAGACCGCCCTCGGCGGCTACCAGAGCATCAACGACCTCATCCTGCCCGGCGGGCGCCTCCTGGAACAGCGGAACAAGGCCTATGACATGCTCAACGCCATCCCGGGCGTCAGCACGCAGCAGGCGCGCGGGGCCATGTATCTGTTCCCGAAGCTGGACCCCGAGGTCTACCACATCCGCGACGACGAGAAATTTGTCCTGGACCTGCTCCGCGAGCAGAAGATCCTGCTGTCCCACGGAAGGGCGTTCAACTGGGTCCGGCCGGACCACTTCCGGATGGTGACGCTGCCGAACGTCAAGGACCTCGAGGAAGCAATCAACCGCATGGCGGACTTCCTGAGCCGGTATAAGGGGAACTAGGCTTCGGTCAGCAGCGGAGCTCGGGGACTCGCCCGCGAAGCGGCTGCACGAAACTGGAAAGAGGCTTTCCATGACAGATGCTGTGATGTTCGAGCGGCACCCCGCCGAGACGCTGCTGGTCGGAAAAAAATTCAAGCTGAAGGACTGCGACCCGGATTCCACCCCGGGCTACCCGGGCGGGAAATCCGACGGCGAGGCGCTCCTGGCAGAGCTCGATGGCAAGCTGACCACCCTGCAGGAGCAGCTTTTCGCCGAATCCCGGTTCGGCGGCACCAAGCGCATCCTGCTGGTCCTGCAGGCGATGGATACCGCAGGCAAGGGCGGGATCGTCAACCATGTCATGGGCCAGATGGACCCGCAGGGTGTCCAGCTCAAGTCCTTCAAGGCGCCGACCCCGGAGGAGAAATCCTACGATTTCCTCTGGCGGATCGAGAAGGCAGTGCCGGCGGCCGGCATGGTGGGCGTCTTTGACCGCTCGCATTACGAGGACGTCCTGATTCACCGGGTCCACCGCTGGGCAAGTCCCGAGGAACTGGAGCGGCGCTACAAGGCCATCAACGAATTCGAGGCAAGGCAGGCGGCAGCCGGGACCACGGTGGTCAAGGTCATGCTCAACATCAGCCGGGACGAGCAGAAGGACCGGCTGCTCGCCAGGCTCGATGACGAAACCAAGGTGTGGAAGTACAGCAGCACCGACCTCAAGGAGCGCGCCTTCTGGAACGACTACATGGATGCGTACCAGGAGGCGTTCGAGAAGACGGCCACTGACATCGCGCCCTGGTACGTCGTGCCGGCCAACAAGAAGTGGTACGCCCGCATCGCGGTGCAGCAGCTGATGCTGGACGCCCTGGAAGGGCTGAAGCTGCAGTGGCCGGATCCGGAGTTCGACGTCGATCTGGAACGGGATCTGGTCGAGCGCTCCTAATACGGAGGGAACCGGCACGCCGCGGCGTGCCGGTGCCTAGTTCTTGTCCGTGGCCTGCTCCCGGGCCGCGGCGAGCCGCTTGCGGGCGCCTTCCAGCCACTGTTCGCAGCGCTTGGCCAGCGCTTCGCCGCGTTCCCACAGCGCAAGCGATTCCTCCAGGCTTGCGCCGCCGGCCTCCAGCTTGCCCACCACGGCGACCAGCTGCTCGCGGGCGTCCTCGTAGCTGAGGGCCTCGATGTCGGCGTTCGGGTTGGGTTCTGCTGCCATGTGGGTGCTCCTTGATTGTCGCGGTTTGTGCCGCGGTGACGCTGTCTGTGGTGCTGACGGTGGTGCCTGTTCGGGGCGCTGACGGGTGGCCGTGTGGGCACGTCCGTCCGCCGGGGTTATTCCTCGGCCGGTTCCTGGCCGCCGGTGGATTGGGCCGTGAACCGGCCGCCGGCCACCCGAACCGTGAGGTCCGTGCCGGCGGGCACCTGGGACGGATGGCGCACAACGTCCCGGTGCGCCGCGGGGGCGTTTCCGTCGCCGGCGAGCTGGACCACCGCGTAGCCGCGATCCAGTGTCTTTTGCGGCGAGAGTGCGCGCACCTGCGCCTTGAGGTGGACCAGTTGGTCCGCTGCCCGCACGACGGCGGCGCTGATCGCCGAGTGCGAGCGGACCTTGAGCCGTTCGACGTCCTCGTGGCGCTGGCTGATCATGACGTCGGGGGAGAGCAGCACGGGGCGCGAACGCAGGGAGGCCAGCCGGTCGCCCTCGCGTTCAACGAGCCGGGTGACCCCGCGACGGAGCTGGTCCCGTGCCTGCCGGACCCTGACAAGCTCCTCGGCGACGTCGGGAACTATCCTCTTCGCGGCGTCGGTGGGCGTTGATGCCCTGAGGTCTGCGACGTCATCGAGGATAGGCCGGTCCGCTTCGTGCCCGATCGCGCTCACCACGGGGGTGGACGCGTCCGCGACGGCCCGGATGAGCTCCTCGCTGCTGAACGGCAACAGGTCCTCGAGGGCGCCCCCGCCGCGGGCGATGACGATGACGTCGACCACGGGGTGGGCGTCGAGTTCCCGCAAGGCCGCGATCATCTGGGCTACGGCGGTGTTCCCCTGGACCGCTACTTCGCGGATCTCGAATTCGACGGCCGGCCAGCGCAGGGCGGCATTGCGCAGTACATCCTTCTTGGCGTCAGAGTCGCGGCCGGTGATCAGGCCGATTCGGTGCGGGAGCAATGGAAGCCGCTTTTTGCGCGAATCGGCAAAGAGTCCTTCGGCGGCGAGGGCCTGGCGCAGCCGCTCGATCCTGGCCAGGAGGTCGCCGAGGCCCACGGGCCGGATGTCCTTCACAGACATGTTCAGCCGGCCCGTCTTGAGCCAAAATTCGGCCTTGATCAGGGCTACAACCCGGGAACCGCGTTCCAGCGGGGCGGCCTGGCGGTCCAGCACTGTGGTCCAGACCGATGCCGGCAGCGAGATTTCGGCGTCGATGTCCCGCAGGGTCAGGTAGGCGTTGCTGCCACGCCGGTTGAGTTCGATTACCTGCCCCTCAACCCATGCCGAGGGCGCGCGGTCGATATGCATCTTGAGCTTCTGGGACAGCAACTGCAGCGGCCAGGGGTTGTCCGGACTGGTTTGGGCCGCGGTGGCCGGTAGCGTGGTGGCCGCCGCCGCGTCCTCAGGCATGCGTGGGCTCCATGGCCGGGAGTGCCTGGTGGAGTGCCTTGTGCATATGTGTGCGTGTCCTTTGCTGCGTGCCGTTTACTGCATGTCCTTACACCGCGACTGCCGGCGGCCCGCTCCCCGGCGGGTGGGCCAGCCGGCAGCCGGAAGTTGTCTCTGTCAACTCTATCCATAGCTCTACCACCGGGGTCCGACTTTATGGCCGCGCCCGGCCCCGCCCTAGGATGGGAGGGATGCCATCAACCTCCTAGGAATCCCTTGCGCACTTTTGTCTCTGCCGTCGCCGTCCTCATCGGGCTCCTGATGGCAGCCGTCGCCGTTCCAGCCATGTGGGTGGACCAGAACATCGTCCAGGAAAAGGGCTTCGTTGCCCTGACCGCGCCGCTGGGCAAGGACCCGGCGTTCCAGCAGCGGCTGGCCGCGGCCGCCGTTGACGGCCTGGCCGCCAGCGCCGGCATTCCCGAAGCCTTCACGGAGCTGGCCCGGCCGGTCCTGGACAGCGCGGCGCGCTCGCTGACGGGACTGCCCGGCTACCCCGAGGCCTGGGCTGAAACCCTGCGCAAGAGCCACCGCCTCACGTTCGCCGACCCCAGCACGCTGCCGCCGGAGGTTGACGGGTCGTCCTCGCTCACCCTGGATGTCGCGCCGCTTGCCGGGCTGGTGGCCAAGCAGGTCACTGCGGCGACCACCCTTCCGCTGGAGGCGCCCGGCCAGGTGCTGATCCATATCGGGCAGTCCGACCAGCGCCAGATGATCGAACGCGTCACCGTCTACGCCCCGATGGGCTACGCCGTTGCCGTCGGCGCGGCCATCGCCTTCATTCTGGCGTTCGTTGCGGCCCGACGCCGGTGGACCGTGCTGGTCGGAATGGGCGTTGGGACGCTGGTGCTCGCGGGGGTATGGAAGCTTGCCAGCGATGCCGCCGGCGCCGCTGTCGCCGGGACCTCGAGCGGTAACGATGTGGCGGAGCTGTTCAAGAACGAGTTCGTCGCGGCGTGCTCTGCCAGCTTCGGCCAGTGGATCGTCGTTGGTGCCGTCGCGGGAGCAGCACTGGTAGCCACGGGAGTGGCTGTCCGGGTCGCCGGCGGCCGCAAACGGGGCAGGATTGAACACCGGTAGCATGGGAGCATGACCACCACCGCTGTCTCCGTTCCGATGCCATCCGTTCCGCGCAGGCGGCGTTCCCCGGAAGACGTCCTGGCCGCGGCCCCGGTCGCCGGTCCCAAAAAGGTCCTCCTGGCAGCCCCGCGCGGCTACTGTGCCGGCGTGGACCGTGCAGTCATCGCGGTGGAAAAAGCCTTGGAACACTACGGCCCGCCGGTATATGTCCGCAAGCAGATCGTGCACAACGTCCATGTGGTCAGCTCCCTGGAGGAAAAGGGCGCCATCTTCGTCGATGAAACCGACGAGGTTCCGGAAGGCGCCCTCGTGATCTTTTCCGCGCATGGAGTCTCGCCCGCCGTCGTCCAGTCCGCCGAGGACCGCGGCCTGCGCACCATTGACGCGACCTGCCCGCTGGTCACCAAGGTGCACCGCGAAGCCGTCCGGTTCGCCAAGGATGACTTCGACATCCTGCTGATCGGCCACGACGGCCATGAGGAAGTCGAAGGCACCGCCGGCGAGGCCCCCGAACACATCCAGATCATCAACGGCCCGCACGAGGTCGACAAGGTCACGGTCCGCGACCCGGAAAAGGTCATCTGGCTCTCGCAGACCACCCTCAGCGTGGACGAGACCATGGAGACCGTGCGCCTGCTCAAGGAGCGGTTCCCCACCCTGCAGGACCCTCCCAGCGACGACATCTGCTACGCCACCACCAACCGCCAGGTGGCCATCAAGAAGATCTCGCCCCAGGCGGATCTGGTGATCGTGGTGGGCTCCGCCAACTCCTCAAACTCCGTCCGCCTCGTGGAGGTGGCGCTGGAATACGGCGCCAAGGCCTCCTACCGGGTCGACTTCGCCAACGAGGTTGACGAGACGTGGTTCGAGGGCGTCGCCACGGTGGGCGTGACGTCGGGGGCCTCTGTCCCGGAAGTCCTCGTCAAGGATGTGCTGCGGCTTCTCGCCGACTACGGCTACGGATCGGTCGAGGAAGTCGTCACGGCCGAGGAAGACCTCCTGTTCTCCCTGCCGAAGGAGCTCCGGGCCACCCTGAAGCAGGCCGGCGACGTCACCCGCGCCCTCGGCGGCCGCGGCACCCGCCCCGAACAGTCCTAGGCACCGGACAGTCCTAAGCACTGGACAGTCCTGGGTACTGGACAGTCCTGGGGTACTGAGACCCAAGCGCAGGGCACCTAGGCCGCGGACTCTTCTGACTCGTCACGGGACTGAAGTTCCGGGGCCGCGACTGCCCGCGGTGTAACTTCGACGGCGGGGGGAGTGGCCAGTCCGGCGGCTTCCAGGGCGTTGAGTTTCCTCGCGGTCGGCAGGACGCGCGCCTCAAGGGTCCCGACCATGGAGTTGTACCGCTCAACCGAGGTCTTCAGCGAGGACCCCAGCTTGGTGACGTTCTCGCCGAGCGTGCCCATCCGGTCGTAGAGCTGCCGGGCGAGCTCGAAGAGTTCCCGGGCGCTGTCCGTCAACACGTCCTGCCGCCACGTGAACGCCACCGACTTCAGCACCGCCAGCAGGGTCCCGGGGGAGGCCAGGACCACGTTCTTGGCCAGTGCGTAGTCCAGCAGGGCCGGGTCGGCCGTGAGGGCGGCGGCCAGGATTGATTCCGCCGGCAGGAAGCAGACCACCAGCTCCGGAGAGTTGCCTGGGATGTCCCAGTACTTCTTGCTGCCCAGCGCGTCCACATGGGCCTTCAGGGCCTTGGCATGGGCGGCGAGGTGCGCCTGCTGGCTGCCGGGCAGCTGCGAGGACTGCTGGCCCGCCTGGGCGGCGCCGAGGTCCTGGGCGGCAAGATACGACGCCAGCGGGACCTTTGCGTCGACCACCAGCTGCTTGTCGCCGGGCAGCTGCACCACGAGGTCGGGCCGGAGGCTGCCGTCCGTGCCGGAGCTGTGGGCCTGCCCGCTGTGGAGCTGTTCGTGGAAGTCCACGTGCCGCAGCATGCCTGCCGCCTCGACCACCCGGCGCAGCTGGACCTCGCCCCACTGGCCGCGGGCGCTGTTGGAGCGCAGAGCGGACTCCAGCGCATGCGTGGACCGCAGCAGCTGCTCATCGGACAGGCGGGCCTCCTGCAGCTGCTGGGCCAGCTGGCCGTACTGCTCCAGCCGGTCGCGTTCGAGCAGGGATACCTGCTGCTGCACGGCAGTGAGCTTTTCTGCCACCGGCGCCAGCGCACGGAGCACACTGCCGTCGTGGTTCCGGGACTCGCCGAGTTCCCGGTTCTGGGCCGCGAGCAGGCGCCTCTCGGCGTCGGCGGCGGCGAACTGGGCGCTGATCTCGGACAGCCGGGCTGACACGCCGTCGAAGTCCTGTTCCACGGCCAGATAGCGCCGGCGCAGCAGGACATAGACGACGGCGGCGCCGGTGACGGCGCCCGTGAGCAGCATGAGCAGGGCGAGAATCAGAGAAAAAGCTTCCATGTCTTCACTGTGACATGCCCCTGTGACAGTTTTGGCTTCGACGCCCGGAACACCCTGGAACACCCTGGAACACTCCGGGATGTACCCGCCGCACCACCCGACAACGCCCCGGGAACACCCCACACCGCCCCGCGCCCGCGCCGGCACCCTGCCGCGCCACAGGCGCAGCCGCAGGCCGCAGCAACGGCCGGCGGCTGGTGCGGGTAGAATATATGCTCGTGGCTCTTACTATTGGCATCGTCGGACTGCCCAACGTCGGCAAATCAACCCTTTTCAACGCACTGACCCGCAACCAGGTCCTCGCGGCGAACTATCCGTTCGCCACGATCGAGCCCAACATCGGCGTCGTGAACCTGCCGGATGCCCGGCTTGAAAAGCTGGCCGGCATCTTCGGCTCCGCGCGCCTGCTGCCCGCCGCCGTGTCCTTCGTGGATATCGCCGGCATCGTCAAGGGCGCCTCCGAGGGCGAGGGCCTCGGCAACCAGTTCCTCGCCAACATCCGTGAGGCCGAGGCCATCGCGCAGGTTGTCCGCGTGTTCGATGACCCGGACGTCATCCACGTCGACGGCAAGGTCGATCCCAGCTCCGACATGGAGACGATCAACACCGAGCTGATCCTGGCCGATCTGCAGACCATCGAAAAGGCCATCCCGCGGATCGAAAAAGAAGTCAAGATCAAGAAGCGGGAGGCCGCCGAACTGGCGGCCATCCTGGCGGCGCAGGCAGTGCTGGAACGCGGCGACACCATCTTCTCGTCCATCAAGAGCGACAAGCTGGAGATGGAGCACCTCAAGGAACTCGGCCTGCTCACGGCCAAACCCTTCATCTATGTCTTCAACTCCGACGAGGGAATCCTTGGCAGTCCGGAGAAGCAGGCGGAACTGCGGGCCCTCGTGGCCCCCGCCGACGCCATCTTCCTGGACGCCAAGCTCGAGTCCGACCTGGTGGAGCTCGACGAGGCAGAAGCCCGCGAGATGCTGGAAATGAACGGCCAGGATGAATCCGGGCTGGACCAGCTGGCCCGCGTCGGCTTCCACACCCTCGGACTGCAGACCTACCTGACGGCCGGCCCCAAGGAAACCCGCGCGTGGACCATCCGCCAGGGCGACACTGCCCCGCAGGCGGCTGGCGTGATCCACTCCGATTTCCAGCGCGGTTTCATCAAGGCCGAGGTCGTCTCCTTCGATGACCTGATCGAGGCCGGTTCCATGGCCGAGGCGAAGGCCCGTGGCAAGGTCCGGATCGAAGGCAAGGAATACATCATGGCCGACGGCGACGTAGTGGAATTTAGATTTAATGTGTAGATTCTTCGCCTGAATCAGTAGAAATGCCGCCCTCCGTGAAACGTACGAGGGCGGCATTTCTTGTAACAGAATTGATAGTCGTAGCGTCGGTGACCTTCGGACGGAGTCCGGGTGCATAGGAAATTTTGGGGTTTTTCCCCGGATACCCAATGACCTGCGACTCCAACGCGAGGCGATGCGGGTCTTTCCCTTACCAGCGCTCACGAGTCATTTCACAGCTAACCCCTTGATGCCGACCGGGGAGGGGGCCATCCCGGTCGTTTCCTTATGGCCCGATTCCGTCGGAGGCAGATCCGGTACGCTCCGTGGACCTGCAGTCCACTCCCGGTCCAGTATTCCGAAGACGAACTCGCTTCCCCACGTACCTTTGAAAAAGACGTTTTCGTGGAAGTGGGCTTCCCTCCGCATTCCCACCCTCTCAAGAAGCCGGGCCGCAGAATCGTTGAGCGCGTCGGTGACAGCTAGTATGCGGTGGAGATGCAACTGCTCGAAGGCGTAGCCGAGGAGCCCCAGAACCGCCTCACGGCCATACCCGTGCCCCTGGTGCTCGGGCGCTAGCGTAAATCCCAATTCCGCCTCGCTCTTTTCAGTGTCGTTCACCTTTAATGCAACATCGCCGATGAGAATGCCGTCGGCACGTCTTTCGAGGGCGAACTGGTACCACTCTCCCGGTATGCCGGGCTGGATGTTTTGCATCGAGTTGATGAGGGTGCGACCTTGTTCAAGGGTGTAATTGCTCCAGCTTTGGTACCGCTCGACCTGGGGCTGGGCGCGATAGGCGGCAAAGGCTTCTGCATCTGCCGGATGGAATGGGCGGGCATGAAGGCGCGGTGTTTCGAAATGGGCGACAGCGGGTCCTGTTTCGGGGCCGTTGAACGTCGGCATTTAGTTTCTTCTCCTCGTAGGAACTTTGGATTTGTTTCGGGAGTGCTGCGGCCCGTTCGCACGGTGGTGAGGCTTGCTGCGCCGGGTTCACCGGAAGTGTGCCGGGTCGCCGTCCGTGGCGGAGAATCGCGGCGATGACTCCAATCCACAGGCTCTGCCTTCACTATTGGCCGGGGACCTTGCACAGTGAGAAACTGCAATCTAGACGGCTCATTCGGACAGACGCCAACTTACCTCGTCTGCCTCCAAGCGCTGGCGTGCGGTGTTCAGTCCCGCTCCCACTGGTACGTGACCGGTAGCGGCTGCCAGCCCGAAGACCGGCATATCGCTATACACGCTTTCCCTGCCACCGGGCATCGTCTCGTAGGTTTCGTGCCATACGCCGATGTCGCCAGTACCGGCGGATTCGCGCATGAATCGGCGCCAGGGCTCAAGGTGCGGCGCCGACCGGTCGGCCGCGAACCGCTGCAGATGCTCCGGGCTCCTCCAGTAGCTGACCATGATGGTCGTCCGCCCGAACCATTGCTGGTAGCCCAACAATCCAGCCTCCGGCGTCTTGGCCAGGTGGGCAAGCATCCTGGGCATGGCCGCCCCCACCCTTGCCACTTTCCCGAATTTCCACCACCGGTTGGCGCGCATCCCAATCAGGAAGATTGTCACCGGGCCGCCTCCGGGATCGGCAGTGAAACGTCCTGCGTGCACTTGCTCCGACATGGGCCTCTCCTATTCATAACGCTGTTACAGAACAGTGTTATGCAATACTTGTCCTATGGCAAGACCCATAGTCCACGATGAGACCCTGCGTCGCACGCTGCTCGACACCGCAGCCTCCCTCATCGCCCGCGACGGCGCCGCCTCCTTATCGCTGCGCAGTATTGCCGCTACCGCTGGGACGTCGACGACGGCGGTGTATTCGCTCTTCGGGGGCAAGGCGGAGCTGTTGACTGCCGTGCTCGACGATGGCTTCGCTTCCTTTGCTGCCTCCCAACAAGAGGTCGCCGCTGCCGGCCTCGAAGCATTGGGCCGGGCTTACCGAACTTGGGCACTGGAGCATCCGATCCTCTACGGCCTGATGTTCGGCGGCTCACTGGCCGGCCAGGTGCCGTGTCGGCCGACGCCGGGTGCCACTGAGCCGTCGATCGCGCCGCTGTTCGCCGCGGTTGCCGCAGCGCTGCCCGGAGCAGCGGATGACGAGATCGCCTCGATGGTCGCCGTCGTGTGGGGCCAAGTCCACGGGCTGGTGTCACTGGAGCTGACCGGTGCACCGGCTGCTGGCTGGATCTGGGATGTGGCCTATGATGCCGCTATCAGCCAGATTGGCCGCTCGCTGCGACGCTAGGGAACATTAGTCCTCAAGCAGCCGGCGGACCATGGGGTCGCAGTAGCCGTCGAAATCCGGATCTCGTGATGGTCGACCAGTATGTTCGTCAGCGTACCCCCTGTTCTACAACGGGTTGTCTGGTGACGGAACGTGGTGGAGTTCCGCTTTAACGTCTGAGTCAGCTCCGCTACCTCCCGGGAATCCTCGGCCGAAGTGTTGGGGAACTTAACGTTCTTCCGAGACGGTGATTGTTCCCGAGGCGGTGGCGGCTCGGAGTGCGCTAGCCTGAACGGCGTGGACCGCATAGACATGGATGACGCTGCAACGCTCGTGACCCTGCTGCATGATGGGAGGCGCTCCTCGTCGCTCCGTGCGCTGCTGCCGGGGTGGGACATGCTGCAGGCCGACGTCCCTTCCCGGGAACGGGTAGAGACGGCAATAGCGGTCCTGGTCGGTTCCAGCCTTGCTGAGGTCGACTCATCCTGGGGGATGCGGCTCACGGAGCAGGGCGTGCAGCTCAGGCGGTCCGTGAAAGGTGCTCGGGGGATGCGGGAGATCCCGGGGGCAATCAGCGATCTGCTGGTAGGACGCCAGTTGAGCCGTGCAACGCTGAGTCTTCCTCACGAGGTCTTTGATGCGGCGCGCGAGGACTATCTGGACGCGGCCCAACGCAGGGCTGAGCGCCGATCGCGACATCGCTGGTGGTGGCCCGACCCATCCAGGCCCCGTCCAAGGAAGCCGCCATCCTCGACCTCCTGAGAAGCACGAACGGCCACCCGTGACGTTGTTCGACTGCGGAACGTCGTGGAGTTCCGCTTCAACGTCTGGTTTCTGATCTCCCTGAGGCCAAAAGCGATAGCCGCTAAGAACATGTGTTCTTGGCGGCTATCGCTTTTGCGAGCGGGTGAGGGCTTCACGGACAGTTGGCTATGTGGCGGACTCAAGCCAGGAGCTAACGGCGTCCCGTGCGGCGGCGGGCTGCTCGTGGAACAGGAAGTGGCCGGCACCCTCGACGACGGTGAACCGGGCCGTGGGCAGCGCTTCTGCCATTTCTTCCGCAGCGTTCAGAGGGATGAGGCGGTCCTGGGCTCCGTGGATGATCGCTGTCGGGCAGGCGATGGACGGCAGAATCGAGCGAAGATCGGCGCGCTGCACGACTGCCTGCTGCTGTCGGAGGAAGGCTTCTGCACCGACTGGGCTGGTCATGGAGCGCCAAGTGGCTAGGAGTGCATCGTCGGATTCGTTGTCTGCCGCGACGACGCCAGGGAAGGCGGCGTCGACAAGAGCGTCGAAATGCCCGCCTTCAACGAGCGCGGACTGGCGCGCCCGCGCTTGGAGCTGCTCCGCGGAGTCGGCTCGGGCGGACGTGCTTACGAGTGCGAGAGCGGTGACGCGATCGGGCGCCTGGCGGATGACTTCGAGGGCGACGTACCCTCCCATGCTTGTTCCGAGAACAGCAATGTCGCCGACGTTCTCGCGGAGGATCCGTTCGGCCATGGCCGCAATGGTGTCGTCGTGCCGGGTGTCGGCCAAAGTGACTTGCCCGCGCGTCCAGACGGTATCGATCACCGGGGCGTAAGCGAGCGGAGAGCAGAGCAGAGGCGGTATCAGGACAATATTCACGGTCTCAGTCTTGCTGCACCTGCCGACAATAAACTATCGACGCAGGCGTTCTGGCTCACGGTAATCATTTCGACCACCAGAGCAGGCCAACCGCGTTGATCCAACACACGAAACCGAATCTGTTATCAACGGGCGATGCTTACGGGCTTTACGGTCAGGTTGTTAGGATCGGGCCGACCGTACTGACCATGAGCGTTTACGCGAGAGCGAGGATCCGTGAAAGCCGACCATTATGACAGTTTTGCCGAGAGCTACTCGGCGGAAAACGAGTCCAGCCTCCTCAACGCCTACTACGAGCGGCCGGCGATGATTGGCCTCGCCGGCGACGTCGACGGCCACCGGGTCCTGGATGCAGGGTGCGGCTCCGGGCCCCTGTCCGCGGCACTGAGCGCGAAGGGCGCGATCATGACCGGATTCGATTCCAGTCCTGCGATGCTCGAACTGGCAAGACAGCGACTTGGAGGAACCGCGGATCTATACTTGGCCGACCTCAGCAAGCCGCTGCCTTTCGCGGATGGCTCCTTCGACGACGTTGTCTCGTCTTTGGTTCTGCACTACCTGGAGGACTGGTCAGCGCCGCTTGGCGAACTGCGGCGCGTGCTGAAGCCGGGCGGTCGCCTGATCCTGTCGGTCAACCACCCCACGGTCAGCGTGATCACCCAACCAGCCGAGGACTACTTCGCCATCCGGCGGTACTCGGAGGATTACGAGTTCGATGGCGAGCCTGCGGTTCTGACCTTCTGGCACCGACCACTTCACGCGATGATCAACGCCTTCACATCGGCGGGATACCGCGTCGCCACCGTGAGCGAACCAGGGCCATCTCCAAACACACCGCACGAACTCCTTCCGCCGCGCATCCTCACCGGCGAGAAGACAGCGTTCCTGTCCTTCATCTTCTTCGTCCTCGAAGCCGGCTGATGGCAGCTGAGGAACGTGAGGACACGAGCCGCCGCCGTCCCAGTTCACGCCAACGACCTGTCGCGATGGTCAGCCGTGATGAGACGGAGGCTCTCCGCCGCCCGGCAGCGCGGTAATTCTGCCAAGTAATTAAGGATTAACTGGAGGAGCCCCGATTCTCGGATCGGGGTTTTTCCTGTGTGCGGCGCTTTTATCTTTTTGTTACGCCGCCGTCAACGTTTTGTGGGAAAGCTGGCCCTGTGGAACCTGCCCAATGTTGCAGCTCCATAACGAACTTTACGGTGAGTCAACTTTGGTGGCTCCGGACGGTCTTTGGGGTTACGCTTCATGCCATGTGAGACGGGCCACACTGCCGCTGGGGGAGTGTGGACGTCTGTCTGGCGCCTTCGGCGCCGGTCTCACCCACACCACAGAAACAAGGAGGCGGAATGCGCTTGGGTCGTATTTCCAAAGCAGTGGGCGTGGCGGCAGCAGCTGCCATCGCCCTCAGCGCCTGCGCGGGCAACAGCGGCGGGACAACCCCGACCACTGCGGCGGCAGCAAGCAAGCAAGGCGGATCGGCAACTGTAGTAGAGGTCAACGCGTTTAATACGTTCAACCCGAACACGGCCGATGGAAACACTGACATCAATTCAAAGGTCAGCTACGCCACGCACTCGGGCTTCTTCTACATCGACAACAAGCTCAACGTTGTCCGCAATGAGAAGTTCGGCAAGATGGAAAAGGTCTCTGACGATCCGCTGACGGTGAAGTACACCATCAACGACGGCGTGAAGTGGTCCGACGGCACTCCTGTTACCGCAGCCGACCTTGTGCTGCAGTGGGCCGCCTTCTCCGGTTACTACAACGACGCCGACGCGGAAGGTAAGACCGGAACGTCCTACTTCTCCTACGCCGGTGACCCCACCGGTATCGCCCTCACCGACTTCCCGGAACTCGGTGACGACGGCCGCAGCATGACGCTGAAGTACTCCAAGCCCTTCGCGGACTGGGAAATCGCCATCGGCGGCCCCGGCGTCGACATCCCCGCCCACGTCCTGGCCAAGAAGGCAGGCCTGGCGGACACCAAGGCGTTCATTGACCTGCTGAAGGGCATGCCCCGCGGCGATTCCAAGGCCCCCAAGCCGGCGAACGCCCAGCTCAAGGCTATGGCGGACCTGTGGAACACCGGCTTTGACACCAAGACCCTGCCGGCCGATCCGAGCCTTTACCTCTCCAACGGTCCGTTCATCGTCAAGAGCGTCAACCAGGACCAGTCCCTGACCATGGTCAAGAACAAGGACTACAAGTGGGGACCGGAAGCCAATCTGGACGAAATCACCGTCCGCTACATCGGTGAGGCACCCGCCCAGGTCCAGGCTCTCAAGAACGGCGAGGCCGACATCATCGCCCCGCAGGCATCCGCGGACACCGTGGAGCAGCTCAAGGCACTCGAAAGCCAGGGCGTGACGGTCGACGTCGGCAACCAGCTCGCGTACGACCACATCGACCTGAACTACTCGGGCCCGTTTGCCGACAAGAACGTCCGCGAGGCGTTCATGAAGGCCGTCCCGCGTACGGACATCGTCGACAAGATCGTCAAGAAGCTGGACCCGAAGGCTGCACCGCTTGACTCCCAGCTGTTCGTTCCGGACCAGGCCCCGTACGCCGACTCGGCCAAGAACAATGGTTCCTCCGCCTACCAGGGTGTGGACATCGAGGGTGCCAAGAAGCTCCTCAACGGCGCCACCCCCGAAGTTCGCATCATGTACAACAAGGACAACCCCAACCGTGTTGATGCTTTCTCCCTGATCAGCGAGTCCGCCACCAAGGCCGGCTTCAAGATCGTCGACGGCGGCCTCGGCAAGTCTGACTGGGGCAAGGCCCTCGGTGACGGCAGCTACGATGCCACCATCTTTGGCTGGAGCAACTCGGGTGTCGGCGTGTCCGGCGTTCCGCAGATCTTCAAGTCCGGCAACGACTCCAACTTCAACCAGTTCAGCGACCCCGCAGCCGACAAGCTGATGGACGAACTGATTGTCACCACCGACAAGAGCAAGCAGGACGGCCTCGTTGCGCAGATCGACAAGATGATCTGGGATTCGGCCTACGGCCTGCCGCTGTTCCAGTCGGTTGGCGTGGACGCGTACAGCGACCGCATCACCGGTGTGAAGTACATGCCGAACCAGACCGGCGTTTGGTGGAACTTCTGGGAATGGGCGCAGAAGTAACCCGCGACCCCAAGTAACACTGCTGGAAAGGCGTCGGGACCACAGCTTCTTCGGTCCCGGCGCCTTTCTGGCGACATCCCTGACGATGCCGTGGTCCCGCCGCCACATCGGCGGGAACCGGCCAAACTCCGCGACCGGTCCGGGCAATCCCTGGGCCCGAATTCCGAGGTTCTATTCCAATGGTGACCTACATCTTCCGGCGGCTCGTGACTGCCGCCCTCATCCTTCTCGGTGCGTCTTACCTCGTATATCTCCTGACAGCGGCGTCCGGCGATCCCCTCGAGGAATTCCGCGCCAACCCCACGCCCCAGAAGCAGCAGCTCATGGACGCGAGGACCGAGCTCTTGCAGCTGGACACCCCGGCCCCGCTGCGGTACTTCAAATGGTTCGGCGGCGCTGTCCAGTGCCTCGTTCCGTTCGCCAACTCCTGTGACCTCGGGAAAAACATCGCCGGTCAGCCCATCACCGAGGCCCTCGGCTTCGCGCTCGTCCAGACCCTGACCCTCGTCACCGCGGCAACGGTGCTCGCCATCCTGATCGGCATCACCCTGGGCATCGTCACCGCCCTGCGGCAGTACAGCACCCTGGATTACGGCGTGACGTTCATGGCCTTCCTGTTCTTCTCACTGCCGATCTTCTGGGTCGCCGTCCTGCTCAAGGAATTCGGCGCCATCGGCTTCAACGACTTCCTGCGGAACCCCGACGTGCCGCTGCCCGCGGCCCTCGGGATCGGCGTCGTCGTCGGCGCAGTGACAGCCGTCGCGGCGGGCGGGACCATGCGGCGCCGGCTGCTGGCCGGCGCCGTCGCCTTCGCCTTCGTCACCGCGGTGCTCATTTACTTCTCCGCCACCGAATGGTTCAAGACCCCGGGCATGGGCCCCGTGGTCATCGCCATCGCCGGTGTCGGCATCGCGTTCGCCGTGACCCTGCTCTCCGCCGGGCTGAAAAACCGCAAGGCCCTGCAGTCGGCCCTCATCGCCGTCGGCGTCGGAGTCGTGCTCTACTTCCTCCTTCAGCCGCTGCTCAACGAGGCTACGTTCCTGATGATCGTGCTCCTGGCGGTCGCCTTCGTCCTGATCGGCATGGGCATCGGCTACCTGGTGGGCGGCTACGACCGCGGGCAGTCCATGCGGGCGGCAGCCATCACCTCGTTCCTGGTCGGCTTCCTGATCCTGCTGGACCGGTACATGCAGGCGTGGCCCAGCTACTTCAACAACAGCCGTGTGCGCGGCCGGCCGATCGCCACCATCGGTGCCAGCACGCCGAACATCCAGGGCGACTTCTGGGTCCTGAGCCTTGACTCCTTCACCCACCTGATCCTGCCCACCCTGGCCCTGATCCTCATTTCACTGGCCAGCTACACCCGCTTCACCCGGGCCTCGATGCTCGAAATCATGAACATGGACTACATCCGCACGGCCCGGGCCAAAGGCCTGAGCGAGCGGACCGTCATCATGCGCCACGCCTTCCGCAACGCCCTGATCCCGATCGCCACGATCGTGGCCTTCGACATTGGGGCGCTGATCGGCGGTGCCGTCATCACCGAAACCGTCTTCTCGGTCCGCGGCATGGGCTTCCTGTTCCTGGACGGGATCGCGCACACCGATCCCAACCCGGTCATGGGCGTCTTCATCTGCGTGGCCATCACGGCCATGGTCTTCAACCTCATCGCGGACCTCGCCTACTCCGCACTGGATCCGCGCGTAAGGGTAAAAGCATGAGCCAACCAAGTCAGCAGGAAGTAATCATGGCCGAAGACGAAGCCTCGCGGATATCAGCCGCGGCCGGCGTTGAGCCGGTCCTTGAGGCCAAAGGTCTCAGCCAGGGCCAGATCGTCCGGAAGCGTTTCCTCGGACACTCCGGCGCCATTATCGGCCTCGTGGTGTTCGCCTTCATTTTCATCCTGGCCTTCACCTCGGTGGGTTACCTGGGAATCCCCGGCTGGTGGAAGTACTCCCACACGCAAGTCTCGCCACTGGTCAACGGCGGCGCACCGACCTCCTCGCTGTGGCCGCTGGCCTGGGGCGAACATCCGTTCGGCCAGGACCGGATCGGCCGCGACCTCTTCGCCATGACCATGCGCGGCGCGCAGCAGTCCATCACCATCATGATCGTGATCGGCCTCATCGCCGGCCTGATCGGCGTCGTGGTCGGTGCCATCTCCGGGTACTTCCGCGGCTGGTCCGAGGCCATCCTGATGCGCCTGACCGACGTCATCATCATCATTCCGGCCCTGTTGCTGGCCGCCGTCATGGCCGCCCTCGCCGGCCGCCGGGACCAGGGGAGCTGGTTCGCCTCCTTCGCCAGCACCAACGGCGTCCTGGCCCTCGGAATCTTCCTGGGCCTGATCAGCTGGGTCGCCTTGGCCCGACTGATGCGCGGCGAATTCCTGTCCCTGCGCGAACGTGAGTTCGTGGATGCGGCCCGGATTTCCGGCGCCAGCAACGCCAGGATCATCTTCAAGCACATCCTGCCCAACGCCGTCGGCGTGCTGATCGTGAACGTGACCCTGACCATGTCCGCCGCGATCCTCACCGAAACGGCGCTGAGCTACCTCGGCGTCGGCGTCAAGGCCCCGGACACGTCGCTGGGCCTGCTCATCTCCCAGAACCAGCAGGCCTTCGCCACACGGCCCTGGCTCTTCTGGTTCCCGGGCATGTTCATCGTGCTCATTTGCCTCAGCATCAACTTCATCGGCGACGGCCTGAGGGACGCCTTTGACCCACGGCAGAAGAAGTTCAATGCCAAGAAGGCGGCCGATCATGGGGGTGCCGCGGTGCAGGCAGGTACCGTCACCGGACTTGGCGCCTCGGCGCCTGAGGATCCCCGCAACGACGGGCCGGCTGACGGAACACGGGGCCAGTAGATGCCGGCCCCGTGCAGGACCGCTCTAACCGGCGGTAATCGCCAGGTAGCTTGCCGCCAGGAGAAGTACGACGGCGCCAATCGCCACCCAGCGGACGGTCACCGTTGCCGCGGTGCTGGCGGCGTCGCCGGCGGCGAGCTGCCCGCCTTCCACGAGGTCATGCCACCGGGCCCGCACCAGCATGGCAGCCTGGCCGGAATCCGTGGTCTTCAGATCTCCCGGACGGACCGACTTGCCGGGACCGTAGGTGGTTGCCGGCAGGCCGTGGAGGTCCTCCGGGCGGGCATGGCGGCCGCCCCAGATGCCGGGGGCCGGCGCGGCCCAGGAGGTGTAGCTCTTCCGGGCGGTGACCAGCGTCAGCGCAAAACGGGTATCGACGTGCACCAGCGCTGCCCACGGCACCTCAATCGAGCGGAACGGATTCTCCAGGGTGACGCCGGCATCGTGGACTACAACGGACGGCATCCAGAACAGTTGCCAGCCCATGAAGGCAATGAAGGCCAGCGGGGCGATGCCGCCCAGCGCCCCCGGACCCGCCGTGACGACCGTGACCACGACACCGAACGCGGCCACCGCCCAGGACAGCAACGCGAACCACTTGTTGGTTCGTGCTTTGAAGACTTCAACATTTCCGGCGTGCGGCGTAGAGCTCATGCCCCCAATAATTCAGTATTCCGAGCCGCAGCACTAATCCCCAGTGCACCGGCGGCCCGGGCGGAAGGTAGCCCATCATGACTGACTTCATCACCCTCGATCCGCCGGCGTCACCTGTGCCTGGCAAAGGCGAACCTGTCCTGGAGGTCCGGGATCTCAGCGTGGATTTCGGCGTGGACAAGAAATGGGTCCCGGCAGCGATCGGCCTGAACTACGAGGTCCGGGCCGGCGAAGTGCTCGCCATCGTGGGGGAGTCCGGCTCCGGAAAGAGCGCCAGTTCGATGGCGCTGCTGGGCCTGCTGCCGAGTAACAGCCGTGTGACAGGAAGTGTCAAGCTTGCCGGCCGTGAGCTGCTGGGGAGCAATGAGGCCAATATCCGCGCGGTACGCGGCAAGGACGTCGCGGTGATCTTCCAGGAGCCGATGACGGCCCTGAACCCGGTGTACACCGTGGGGTCGCAGATCGTCGAAACTGTGCGTCTGCACAATGAAGTTTCCCCGGAAGAAGCCCGGCTCCGGGCCCTGCGCATGCTGGAACTTGTCGAACTGCCCGATCCGGAGAAGGCCTTCCGGTCTTACCCGCACCAGCTTTCCGGCGGCCAGCGCCAGCGCGCCATGATCGCGCAGTCGCTCTCCTGCGACCCGAAGCTGCTCATTGCCGATGAGCCGACCACGGCCCTCGACGTGACCGTCCAGGCCGAAATCCTTGACCTCATGCGCAACCTGCGGAACAAACTGGACAGCGCCATTGTGCTCATCACCCACGACATGGGAGTGGTGGCCGACCTCGCCGACCGGATCGCCGTCATGCGCAAGGGCCTGATCGTGGAGACGGGCACGGCAGCGCAGATCTTCCACAACCCGCAGCACGAGTACACCAAGGCGCTGCTGGCTGCGGTCCCACACCTGGGCCAGGGCGGCGCGGATTCCACGGCGGACGTGGACGTCACCGCCGCCCTCGCGGCCGCGACCCACGTCGAGATCCTCTCCATTCCTGAAGACGAGCTGATCCGGCGCGAGCGCGAAAACGCCGCCGCCCTGGCCGCGGCCGAAGCGGCCAAGCCGAAGGGCGAGCCGGTCCTGGAGCTCACCGATGTCGCCATCGAGTACCCGAAGCAGGGCCGGGTGCCGGCCTTCCGTGCCGTGGAAGGGGCCAACCTGGTCATCTATCCCGGACAGGTGGTCGGTCTCGTCGGCGAGTCCGGCTCCGGAAAGACCACCATCGGCCGGGCCGCCGTCGGCCTGCTGCCGGTGGCGGCAGGCACCATGCGGGTAGTCGGGCAGGACATTTCCGCCGCCAAGCGGAACGGCCGGCAGCTCCACGAGATGCGCCGGCATGTCGGCATGGTGTTCCAGGATCCGTCGTCGTCCCTGAACCCCCGGCTGCCCATCGGGGAAAGCATCGGGGAGCCGATGTTCCTGGCACGGGCCGCGAAGGGCGCCGACCTGCAGCGGCGGATTGAGGCGCTGCTGGACCAGGTCGAGCTGCCGCGCGACTACCGCAACCGCTACCCGCACGAGCTCTCCGGCGGCCAGAAGCAGCGCGTGGGGATCGCGCGGGCCCTCTCGCTCAAGCCCAAGCTGATGGTCGCCGACGAGCCCACCTCCGCCCTCGACGTCTCAGTCCAGGCCAAGGTGCTCGATCTCTTCCAGAACCTGCAGAAGGAACTGGGGTTCGCCTGCCTCTTCGTCACCCATGACCTCGCGGTGGTGGACGTGCTCGCGGACCGGATCTGTGTCATGCAGCGCGGCAGGATCGTGGAGCAGGGGACCCGCGACCAGATCCTCCGCAATCCCCAGGAGCCCTACACCCAGCGGCTTTTGGCGGCGGTTCCGCTGCCGGATCCGGACAAGCAGCGCGAGCGCCGCGAACTGCGCGCGCAGCTGCTGTCAGGGGCCAGCTGAGGCTTCCTGGAGGGGGTTGGAACAGGGGCCAAAACCGGCAGATTCCAGTTAAGGGCGAGTAACCCAGGTCACACCGCGGGCGAATACTACCAGCCGGTAGCGTGTGACTTGAAATACACTCCGCTTGACGTTACTCGTCATGAGATTGTCGGATCACGGTTTGGCAACAGAGTTCCAACATTTGGACGGTTTAGGGCTAGGCTACTTCCATATGTAGGCCACGTCACAGGGGATACCCCTGTGCCTGCTTACGGGGAAGCATAAGTTTTTCCCTCACGAACTCCCACAACTCATAGGAGGCGGAATGCGTTTTTCGCGCACTTCCAAAGCACTGGGCATGGTGGCTATCGCCGCCCTCGCCCTGACCGGATGCGGTGCCAGCGGCTCCGCAACCGGTAGCGGCAGTACCGGCGGCGACACCAGCAAAGTGATCCTCGCCGACGGCTCCGAACCCCAGCGTCCCCTCATGCCCGCCGACACCAACGAAGTCGGCGGTGGCAAGGTCATCGACATGATCTTCGCGGGTCTGGTCAGCTACGACCCCAGCGGCAAGCCGGTCAACGAACTCGCCGAGTCCATCGAGGGCAAGGACGGCCAGCACTTCACCATCAAGGTCAAGAAGGACCAGAAGTTCACGAACGGCGAGGCCATCACGGCCAAGTCCTTCGTCGATTCCTGGAACTTCGGCGCCGCAGCCAAGAACGCCCAGCTCAGCGGTGGCTTCTTCGAAAGCATCAAGGGCTACGACGAAGCCAGCGCAGAGGGCTCCACGGTTGAGACCATGTCCGGCCTGAAGGTCGTTGACGACCAGACGTTCACCGTCGAACTGAAGCAGCCGGAATCTGACTGGCCGCTTCGCCTTGGCTACACCGCGTTTGTTCCGGTTCCCTCCGGTGCCCTGAAGGACCCGAAGGGCTTCGGCGAGAAGCCGGTCGGCAACGGCCCGTACAAGCTCGCGGACGGCGGCTGGCAGCACAACGTGCAGATCCAGCTCGTTCCGAACCCGGACTACAACGGCCCGCGCAAGGCCAAGAACGCCGGCGTGACGTTCAAGATCTACCAGAACGACGACTCGGCGTACCAGGACCTGATGTCCAACAACCTGGACATCCTGCAGACCATCCCGACCAGCGCGCTGAAGAACTTCAAGTCTGACCTCGGCGACCGCACCATCAACAAGCCGTACGCCGGCAACCAGACCATCGCCATCCCGGAATACCTGCCGGAATGGAGCGGCGAGGCCGGCAAGCTGCGCCGCCAGGCGATCTCCATGGCGATCAACCGCGAAGAGATCACCAAGGTGATCTTCAACGGCGCACGCCAGCCCGCCAAGGACTTCACGGCACCTGTGCTTGACGGCTACAGCGACTCGATCGCCGGAGCCGAGAACCTGACTTTCAACGCCGACAAGGCCAAGGAAGCCTGGGCCAAGGCTGACGCCATCCAGAAGTGGGACGCGAACAAGACGTTCACCATTGCCTACAACGCTGACAAGGGCGGACACAAGGCCTGGGTTGAGGCAGTAGTCAACCAGCTCAAGAACACGCTCGGCATCAAGGTTGAAGGCAAGCCGTACGCCACCTTCAAGGAAGCCCGCAACGACGCCACCGCCAAGACCCTCACCGGCTCCATCCGTGCCGGCTGGCAGGCAGACTACCCGTCGCTGTACAACTTCCTCGGCCCGATCTACAAGACCGGTGCCGGCTCCAACGACGCCAACTACGCCAACCCGACGTTCGACAAGGCCATCTCTGACGGCCTGAACGCCGCGTCGGTCAGCGACGGCAACAAGGCCATGAACAAGGCCCAGGAGATCCTCCTGACGGACCTGCCGGCCATCCCCCTGTGGTACCAGGTTGCCCAGGGCGGCTGGAGCGACAAGGTCACCAACGTCGACTACGGCTGGGACGGCGTCCCGCTGTACTACAACGTAACCGGTAAGTAACAACAAAACGACGGCGGGGGCCGCCCATACTGGGGCCTCCGCCGTCGTCGTGTTTCCCCTCCATTTATTTTCTTGATGCCCGGCTCTTTCGGGCGAACTTTTCGCAGCCCTGCCGCCGTGAGCAAACCGGCGCCGGCCTGCATCCATAGTGAAAAGGTTCTTTGATGAACAACTCCGCCGCATCCCTGGACAGGATGCCTGCCAACGAGGGTGTGACTCGCTGATGTCGACATACATCCTCAAGCGTTTCCTGCAACTGATTCCCGTCTTCCTGGGCGCAACACTGCTGGTCTATTTCCTGGTCTTCAGCCTGCCCGGTGACCCCATCGTGGCCCTGTTCGGCGACAAGCCGGTGAACGAGGCGGTCGCAGCCAAGCTGCGCATGCAGTACCACCTGGACCAGCCGTTCTGGATGCAATACCTGCTTTACCTCAAGAGCATCTTCACGTTCGACCTCGGCCAGGACTTCTCCGGACGCCCCATCGCCGCCGTGCTCGGCGAGGTCTTCCCCGTCACGGCGCGGCTGGCCATCATGGCGCTGATCTTCGAGGCCTTTTTCGGCATCATCTTCGGCCTCATCGCCGGCCTGCGCAAGGGCAAGCTCTTTGACGCCACGGTCCTGATCTTTTCGCTGATCGTAATCGGCATCCCGATCTTCGTCCTCGGCTTCCTGCTGCAGTTCACCATCGGAGTCCAGCTCGGCTGGGCCAAACCGACCGTCAGCTCTGCGGCGACCATCCCGGACCTCATCCTGCCGGCGATCGTGCTGGGACTGGGATCGTTCGCCTACGTCCTGCGCCTGACCCGCACGTCCGTCATCGAAAACATGAACGCCGACTATGTGCGCACCGCCACCGCCAAGGGCCTCTCCCGGTTCCAGGTGGTCCGCGTCCACATCCTGCGCAACTCCCTGATTCCCGTCATTACCTTCCTGGGCGCCGACCTAGGTGCCTTGATGGGCGGGGCAATCGTCACGGAAGGAATCTTCAACGTTCCGGGCGTAGGCAACCGGCTCTACCGGGCCGTGTTGTCCGGCGAAGGGCCCACGGTGGTCTCGATCGTCACCGTCCTGGTGCTGATCTACTGCCTCTCCAACCTGCTCGTTGACCTGCTTTACGGCTGGCTTGACCCGAGGATCCGTTATGACTCCTGATAACACCACCAC
The DNA here is from genome assembly GCF_056396505.1 of Arthrobacter sp. 05T410. Lineage (NCBI taxonomy): Bacteria > Bacillati > Actinomycetota > Actinomycetes > Micrococcales > Micrococcaceae > Arthrobacter > Arthrobacter sp. 05T410. The sequence continues at coordinate 62,319 of NZ_JBFTLP010000012.1, forward strand.
CACCGCACGGCACGCCGATTCGCGCCGCCCGGCCCGCCGGACCGTGCACTTCGTGGCCGATGTCTCCGAGACTCCGCTCCAGGTAACGGACCGGGTCAAGGACGAAGCCGCACCGCTAAGCCTGTGGGGTGAGGCCTGGAAGAACCTGCGCAAGCAGCCGCTCTTCATCATCTCCGTGTTCCTGATCCTCGTGGTCGTGGCGGTGTCGCTCTTCCCGGGGCTCTTCTCGCCGATCGACCCGACCTCGGAGGCCTGCCAGCTGGCCAACTCCGACGCCGGCCCCGCCGCGGGCCACCCGCTGGGCTTCACCCAGTTGGGCTGCGACGTCTACGCCCGCGTTATCTTCGGTACGAGGTCCTCGGTGACCGTGGGCCTGTTGACCACCATCGGCGTGCTGCTGATCGGTGGCATCATGGGTGCCGTCGCCGGCTATTACGGCGGCTGGATCGACTCGGTCCTGGCCCGCATCAATGACATCTTCTTCGCCCTTCCCCTGATCCTGGGCGCGATCGTGCTGATGCAGCTGCCGATGTTCCGGGCTAACAAGACCGTGTGGACGCTGGTGCTCATCCTGATCATCTTCGGCTGGCCGCAGATTGCCCGCATCACCCGCGGCGCCGTCGTTGAGGTCCGGAACGCCGACTTCGTCACGGCCGCCCGGTCGCTGGGCGTCTCGAAGTTCGGCGCCCTCATGCGCCACGTCCTGCCGAACTCGCTGGCTCCGATCATCGTCGTGGCCACCATCTCCCTGGGAACGTTCATCGTGGCCGAGTCCACGCTGTCCTTCCTCGGCATCGGGCTGCCGGCCAGCGTCATGTCCTGGGGCAATGACATCGACGCGGCAAAGGCTTCCCTCCGGTCCAACCCGATGCCACTGATCTACCCGGCCATCGCGCTGTCCATCACCGTCCTGAGCTTCATCATGCTGGGCGATGCCCTGCGTGATGCCCTCGATCCCAAAGCCCGCAAGCGATGAAAGGGGACACCATGAGCGCCTCTGTTGACTTCCAGGAAGCTGAGTACGCCACTGAGCGCCCGCTGCTTGAAATCAAGGACCTGGCCATCGGGTTCACCACCAGCAACGGCGAGGTCAACGCCGTCCGCAACGCCCACCTCACCGTCATGCCGGGCGAAACCGTCGCGATTGTGGGCGAGTCGGGCTCCGGCAAGTCCACCACCGCGCTGGCTGCTATCGGCCTGCTCCCGGGCAACGGGCGGGTCGCGGCAGGCCAGATCCTGTTCGATGGCGAGGACATCTCCAACGCCAGCGAAAAGCGGATGATCGAACTGCGCGGCAACAGCATCGGCATGGTCCCGCAGGACCCGATGTCCAACCTGAACCCGGTGTGGAAGATCGGCGACCAGGTCCGCGAGACGCTGAAGGCCAACGGACTCCCGAGCGGCCCCGACGACGTCGCCAAGGTCCTTTCCCAGGCCGGGCTGCCCGACGCCGGAAGCCGCGCCAAGCAGTACCCCCACGAGTTCTCCGGCGGCATGCGCCAGCGCGCGCTGATCGCGATCGGGCTCGCCTGCCAGCCGCGCCTGCTCATCGCGGACGAGCCGACCTCGGCGCTCGACGTGACCGTGCAGCGCCAGATCCTCGATCACCTGGACAAGATGACCACGGAACTGGGCACCGCGGTGCTGCTGATCACGCACGACCTCGGCCTCGCCGCCGAGCGTGCTGATCAGGTGGTGGTCATGTACCGCGGCCAGGTTGTCGAATCCGGACCCTCGCTGGAGCTGCTGCAGAACCCGCAGCACCCGTACACCCAGCGGCTGGTCGCCTCGGCGCCGTCGCTGGCGTCCCGGCGCATCCAGGCGGCCAAGGAACTCGGCGTGGAAACCGACGACATGCTCGCCCCGAGCGAGACCGGCGTGGTTGAGCCGGCCAAGTCCGACGACGTCCTGCAGATCCAGAACCTCAGGAAGGTCTTCAAGCTGCGTTCGGGCCTGGGCAAGTCCACGGACTTCACCGCCGTCGACGACATCTCCTTCAACGTCAAGCGGGGAACCACGACGGCGATCGTGGGGGAGTCGGGTTCCGGCAAGTCCACGGTGGCGCAGATGGTCCTGAACCTCCTGACGCCGACCTCCGGCAAGATCATCTTCGACGGCGTGGACACCTCCACGCTGAACAGCAAAGAGCTCTTCGCCTTCAGGCGCCGTGTACAGCCGATCTTCCAGGACCCGTACGGGTCCCTGGACCCGATGTACAACATCTTCCGGACCATCGAGGAACCGCTGCGGACCCACAAGATCGGGGACAAGGCCAGCCGCGAGAAGAAGGTCCGGGAATTGCTGGACCAGGTGGCGCTGCCGCAGTCCACCATGCAGCGGTACCCCAACGAGCTCTCCGGCGGCCAGCGCCAGCGGGTCGCGATCGCCCGCGCCCTGGCTCTGGACCCCGAAGTGATCATCTGCGACGAGGCCGTCTCGGCACTGGATGTGCTGGTGCAGGCGCAGGTGCTGAACCTGCTCGCCGAACTGCAGTCCCGGCTCGGCCTGACCTACCTGTTCATCACCCACGACCTCGCGGTGGTCCGGCAGATCGCCGACCGCGTGTGCGTCATGGAGAAGGGCAAGCTGGTGGAAACAGGCTCGACGGACGACGTCTTCGAGTCGCCGCAGCAGGACTACACCCGGGCGCTGCTCAACGCCATCCCCGGCGCCGGCCTCATGCTGCCGCCGGAAATGGACGTGGCCTGAGCGGCCGCTTCCTGAGGGCTTGAAGAAGTCCGCCGCCGGCAGCGCTTAGCGGTTGGCAGTACAGGAGCCGGTGTCCTCCCTTCGGGGCGGACACCGGCTCCTTTGTTGTGCTGTGGCCCGGCGCTGGCGGTGCCTGCGCCGGTGGGACAAGCCTGCGCCGGCGGTGCCTGCGCCGGTGGGACAAACCTGCGTTAGTGGGACAATCCGGCGAGCATGCCGGGGTCGGCATAGTCAAACCCCAGGGACTGCAGCCGCTGGCCGAAAACGGCGCCCAGGGCCGCGTGGCCCTGCCGGTTCAGGTGGACCCGGTCCGCCATCGAGCCCGTCAGGTTGTACCGGGTGAGCCAGTCGCCTGCGCTGACGAACGACAGCCCGTGATGGTCCGCCACCCGCCCCAAAAGCGCGTCCACCTCGCTCCGGCGTCCTCCGCCGTAGTGGGCGCCGCGCCCGAGTGTGCCGACCATGAGTATCCGGGCAGCGGGGTAACGCTGCTGGATGCTGGCGATCAGCCGTTCCGCGTTGGAGACGATCTGCGCATCGGAGGCGCCGCGTGCGGCATCGTTCCCGCCGCCTTCGATCACCACGAGGGGAGGAGTGCCGTACGGGAGTTTCCAGTCGCCGCGCTGAAGCGCGTCGATGTAGTTGCCGGTCTTGCCGTTGGACGCCACGAAACCGGTGCCGCCCCGGCCACAGAAGAAGACTTTGTACCCAGCAGCGGCCAGGCCCTGCCTGGGCCAGCCGTAGGAAGGTTCCGATTGCGAGTCGCCAATCAGCACGGCGACATTGCTGGTGTCCTTGACGATGATCTCGTTGCGGCCGTTGGCAGGATTGCGGTAGGTCGAGCCGCTCGGCAGTGCGGCGGGGTCGATGGTGGACCCGATGCGCGTCTTCGCCGCGGACCCGGCCGCGACCGGGACTCCGGCGCCAACGGCCGCTCCGGCCCCGCTGCCGGTCAGTGGCGTGCCCACAGCTCCCAACTCTGATGATCCAGCGTCGGAAGAGCCCACTTCGGAAGAGCCCGCGTCGGGCGCAGGTGAATAAGAGGTCTGTCCGCAGCCGCCAAGAACCACGCCGGTGGCGATCATCATTGCGACGAAGCGGGACAGGGCCGAGGCGTTTCGCATGAATGTCTCCGGGCTTGCTTGCTGCTATCAGAGCAATGATGGTGCATGGGCGCTGGAAAATCCAGTGACTTTACTCACACGTGATAGACCATTTCCGTGCGCCCGTCCTGCTCTGGCGACAGCGCGGACGCTGGTCACCGATCCGCATTTTAGGCCAATAAATGACCTAGCGTTTAGAATGGTCGTAGGTGCCCTGTGCCAAAGGGACTTATCTGTCGTGCGTTCCGGTTGGAAATGTCGCGATACCACAGCTGACTTCACCACTGAATCGAGCAATAACGCATGTCTGAAACCACCACCAACACCGCGGTAGCCACTGCATCGCGCAGTGACCTGCGCAACGTCGCGATCGTGGCCCACGTTGACCACGGCAAGACCACGCTGGTCGACGCCATGCTCAAGCAGACCAACTCCTTTGCCGAGCACAACCACCTCGAAGACCGCGTCATGGACTCCGGTGACCTGGAACGCGAAAAGGGCATCACCATCCTGGCCAAGAACACCACGGTGGCCTACAACGGACCGTCCTCCAACGGCGAAACCATCACCATCAACGTCATCGACACCCCCGGCCACGCCGACTTCGGTGGCGAGGTGGAGCGCGGCCTGTCCATGGTCGACGGCGTCGTCCTCCTCGTCGATGCCTCTGAGGGCCCGCTGCCCCAGACCCGCTTCGTGCTGCGTAAGGCCCTCGCCGCGCACCTGCCGGTGATCCTCCTGGTCAACAAGACCGACCGCCCCGACGCGCGGATCGAAGAAGTTGTCCACGAATCCATGGACCTGCTCCTGGGCCTGGCCTCCGACCTCGCCGACGAAGTTCCGGACCTCGACCTGGACAAGATCCTGAACGTGCCGGTTGTTTACGCCGCCGCCAAGGTCGGCCGCGCCTCCCTCGAGCAGCCCGCCGACGGCAGCGCCCCGGAAAACGAAGACCTCGAGCCGCTCTTCCGGGCCATCATCGAGCACATCCCGGCCCCGACCTACAACCCGAACGGTGTCCTGCAGGCACACGTCACCAACCTGGACGCCTCACCGTTCCTGGGCCGCCTGGCGCTGCTGCGCATCTACAACGGCACCCTGCGCAAGGGCCAGACCGTGGCCTGGGCACGCGCCAATGGCGAGCTCAAGAACGTCAAGATCACCGAACTTCTCGCGACCAAGGCACTGGACCGCGTCCCGGCTGAGTCCGCTGGCCCGGGCGAGATCGTCGCCGTCGCCGGCATCGAGGAGATCACCATCGGTGAGACCCTGACCGACGCCGAGAACCCGCAGCCGCTGCCGCTGATCACTGTTGACGACCCGGCCATCTCCATGACCATCGGTATCAACACCTCCCCGCTGGCCGGCAAGGTCAAGGGCGCCAAGGTCACGGCCCGCCAGGTCAAGGACCGCCTCGACAAGGAACTGATCGGTAACGTCTCCATCAAGGTTCTCCCCACCGAGCGTCCCGACGCCTGGGAAGTCCAGGGCCGTGGCGAGCTTGCACTGGCCATCCTGGTCGAGCAGATGCGCCGCGAAGGCTTTGAGCTGACCGTCGGCAAGCCGCAGGTGGTTACCAAGACCGTCGACGGCAAGGTCCACGAGCCGATGGAACACATGACCATCGACGTGCCCGAAGAGTACCTCGGCGCCGTCACCCAGCTGATGGCAGCCCGCAAGGGCCGCATGACCAACATGGCCAACCACGGCACCGGCTGGTGCCGCATGGAGTTCATCGTTCCGGCCCGCGGCCTGATCGGGTTCCGCACCAAGTTCCTCACGGACACCCGCGGCGCCGGCATCGCCGCCTCCATCTCCGAAGGCTACGAGCCGTGGGCCGGCCCCATCGAATACCGCACCAACGGTTCGATGATCGCCGACCGCGCCGGTGTTGTGACCCCGTTCGCCATGATCAACCTGCAGGAACGCGGATCCTTCTTCGTCAAGCCCACCTCCGAGGTGTACGAGGGCATGATCGTGGGCGAGAACTCCCGCGCCGACGACATGGACGTGAACATCACGAAGGAAAAGAAGCTCACCAACATGCGTGCAGCTTCCTCGGACACCTTCGAGAACCTGACGCCCCCGCGCGACCTGACCCTCGAAGAGTCCCTCGAATTCGCCCGCGAAGACGAGTGCGTTGAGGTTACCCCGGATTCAATCCGTATCCGCAAGGTCATCCTGGACACCAACGAGCGTGCCAAGGCCAACCGCGCCCGCGCCAAGGTCTGATCCCGGTCTCCGGGCTTCAGCCACAACGTGATTAAGAGAGCTGCCGGTACGGCAGGCGGCATTGCCGCCGCCGTGCCGGCAGCTCTTTTTGTTGCCCTGGCCGGCACCGCCCTGCACCGCCACGATCTGGTCCTGGGCGGAGTGGACGTCCCGTGGGGCGCCGTCGCTGCGCTCGTGCTGCTGGGCTCGGTCCAGCTGTGGCTGGGGGCGGCATTCCGTTCTGTCATCCCGACGGCGGCTTGCGGAGTCCTCTGCTACGCGCTGATTGGCTGGTGGTCCACCCTGGAAACGGGCAAGCGCCTGGTCACCGGCGACGCCGCGGGCAATATCTGGGTCTTCGGCATCGCAGGCATCACCGTGGCCATGCTCGCCTGGTGCCGGCGCTACAGGAGGCCGGCCGGCCAGGACCGGTGACGACGGGCCAGGACCGGACCGCCCTGCCCGGCTCCCCACGGGACATGCCCATTTTTCGGGCGCTCGAGTGGGCGCAATGGCATTATGTCCGGCCCCGGGTTGGTGCGCGGGACATGCCCCCCCTCATGGTCGGACCTGTCCGGCACCGCCCCCATCCGGCCGGTGCAGTTTTCCACATAGTGCGGGATCCGACTTCCAGAGCGCAGAGTGCGGCTCCACCATGGGTGAATGGCCAACGTCATCGAGGTGCTCTCGAATTACGACGGCGTCGCCCGCGCCAAATACATTGCCGCCGCGGGGGTCTCCGATTTTCAGCTCAAGTCCGCGATGGACTCGGGAGCCGTGTCACGCGTGGCCCGCGGCGTCTATGCGTTGCCCGGTGCAGACGCGCAGCTGATCGCCATACGCTCGCTTCCGGCGGAACCGGCGTGCATCACCGCGGCACACTTCAGCGGGCTGTGGGTCCTTGAAGCCCCGGCCCAGCCGCACGTTGCCCTCACCCACAGCAGGAGCTACCAGGGCTTCGTGTGCCACCGGGCGCCCGCCCCGCCGACACTCCTGGACACGGTCATCCAATGCTTGCGCTGCCTACCCGAACCTCACGGGCTGATCATCGCCGAATCCGCCGTCGTGCTGAAGGGACTCCCGCTGGGTTCATTGCGTCAGCGGCTCGATGGCCGGAACGACACCCGGGAGCGCCGGATCGTGTCGGCGATTGTCCCGCAGTCGCAGTCGCTCATTGAGTGCCTGGCCCGGTTCCTGCTGCGGCGGGCCGGCTTCCATGTTGAATCGCAGGTCAACGTTCCAGGGATGGGACACCTGGACCTGATGGTCGACGGCCGTCTCGGCATCGAGACTGACGGGCCGGGATTCCACATGGACAGGGCCAGCTTCGAGGAAGACCGGCGGCGTTGGAACGTCACCACGCGCCGGGGAATCCCGACTCTTGTTGTGACGTACCCGCTGTTGAGGGACCACCCCGAGGATTTCATCGCTATGGTCCGCGAAGCCCTGAACAGGCTATCTGCCGCCGCCTAGAGTCAGACTCCACGTCCGGCTTCGTGTGCCCTTGCGATGCGGTTCGGCACTCTGGGCCTGCACTCTGATCCTGCACCGCGCCCAGCCACCGCTGAAATTGTCCCGTGCTCTTTCATTGCACCACTGGACATGTCCCTTGTTCTGTTGGTTTACCGCTGGACATGTCCCTTGTTCTGTTGGTTTACCGCTGGACATGTCCCTTGTTCTGTTGGTTTACCGCTGGACATGTCCCTTGTTCTGTTGGTTTACCGCTGGACATGTCCCTGGCTCCGTCGATTCACCACTGGACATGTCCCGCGCTGGGTGGCGGCGATGAGCACGGTGTCGAAATGTCCATCTCCAGCAGCGAGGGGAGTGCATGTCCATTGATGGCCGGAGGTGGGGCTGGACATGTGCGTGGTTGGCCAGCAGGGGAGGGCATGTCCATTGGTGGCCGGGGGTGGGGCTGGACATGTGCGTGGTTGGCCAGCAGGGGAGGGCATGTCCATTGGTTGGCCGGGGGTGAGGCTGGGCATGTGCGTGGTTGGCCAGCAGGGGAGGGCATGTCCATTGGTTGGCCAGGTGCGGAGGGCATGTCCAGTGGTCAGGTGGTGCGGAGGGCATGTCCCCGGGGCGCAACCACCGACGCGCCCACCCCAGAACCGCCCGTCAGCGCTCCTGCACCCGCGGGGCGCGGCGCGGCGGGGGCGGCGGGACTTCCTTGGCTGCCACGACAAGGGGGAGGGCAATGACGACGTCGGAGCGGCGGGTGCGGACGGTGCATACGCCGTCGGCACGGTCCACGAGCTCGCCGAGGGCATCCGTCAGGCCGCCCTCGATCCTGTACCGGACCACAACGCGGGTGCCGAGCGGGGCGGCGGAGAGAAACTGCTGGGGCAAGGGCAAAGGCGAGCTCATCAGATCATCGTAAGACGCGGAGCATGTGTGACGTCCGGCTAGGTTCGCGGGAACAGGCTGGGAGATAATAGGCTCAGAAGTCAGCAGCCCGGCTCAGGGCCTGGAAATCATCCGGCCGGTCGCCGGAACCAACGTGGAGAGGCCAGGGACGTGACGTACGTAATCGCGCAGCCGTGTGTAGATGTCAAAGACAAGGCATGTATTGAGGAGTGCCCCGTCGATTGCATTTACGAGGGTGAGCGTTCCCTGTACATCCACCCCGACGAGTGCGTGGACTGCGGTGCCTGTGAGCCGGTCTGCCCCGTGGAGGCGATCTACTACGAGGACGACACCCCCGAAGAATGGGCCGACTACTACAAGGCCAACGTCGAGTTCTTCGACGAACTCGGGTCCCCGGGCGGCGCCGCGAAGGTTGGGAACACCCACACCGACCACCCCATGATCGCCGCCCTGCCGCCGCAGAACCAAGAGAACTAGGACGGCGCTACGGTGACATCCGCGGTGCGCACCTTCGGCCTGAGCCTGCCCGATTACCCGTGGGAGGCCATGGCGCCGTATCTCGCCACGGCAGCCCGGCACCCGGCAGGAGCCGTCAACCTTTCAATCGGAACCCCGGTGGACGCGACGCCGGCCCTCATCCAGGACGCACTGCGCGCCGCCGCGGACGCCCCCGGCTATCCCACAGTGCACGGGACGCCGGCCCTGCGGGAAGCCATCGCCGGCTGGTTTGCGCGCCGGCGCGGCGTCCCCGGGCTCGACCCGCAGAATGTGATGCCAACGGTGGGTTCCAAGGAACTCGTCGCGTGGCTGCCGTTCCTGCTCGGCCTGAAGCTGGGCGACGTCGTCGTCCGGCCCACGGTTGCGTACCCCACCTATGACATCGGGGCCACCTTCGCCGGTGCGGAGCAGGTCGCCGCGGACGACCTTGACGAGCTCGACGCCGGCACCCGGGCCCGCGTGCGCCTGGTCTGGGTCAATTCACCGGCCAACCCCACCGGCAGCGTCCGGGACATCGCGTCGCTGCGGCGGATCGTCCGGCAGGCCCGCGAGCTCGGCGCCGTCGTCGCGTCCGATGAATGCTACGCCGAACTCGGCTGGGGGGAGTGGGACCTCCAGCGTGGCGGCGCCCCGGTCCCGAGCGTCCTGGATCCGCAGGTCGCAGAAGGCTCCCACGATGGCCTGCTCGCCGTCTATTCGCTGAGCAAACAGTCCAACGTGGCCGGTTACCGCGCGGCATTTGTCGCCGGCGATCCGGTGATCATGGCGAACCTGGTCAACAGCCGCAAGCACGCCGGGATGATTGTGCCCTATCCGGTCCAGGAAGCCATGCGCGTGGCCCTCGGCGACGACGCCCACGTCCAGGCCCAGAAGGACCTGTACCGGGGCCGTCGGGAACGGATCGTGCCCGCGCTCGAAGGTTTCGGCCTGACAATCCATGAATCGAGGGCGGGCCTTTATCTGTGGGCCACCGCCGGCGAGGCGACGTGGGACACCGTGGGCCGGCTCGCGGACCGCGGAATCGTCGTTGGCCCCGGGGTCTTCTACGGCGACGCCGGCAACGGGTTCATCCGGGTGGCGCTGACCGCCAGCGACGAAAGGATCGACGCCGCCGTCTCGCGGCTGGACCCGGAAGCGTAACAATGCTGTGACGCGTGCCACATGTGGCGTGTTTTTGGCGTTTTGCGGGCCCCCCGGATTAGTGCCACCCGCGAAGTGAAGGTACTTTTTAACTGACGATCAATGGTGGCTTTCCACAAGAAGGCAGCGCAGCCTTTGGAAATCCTGTCCGCACAGGATCCGCGGGCAGCTTCACCAGATGTTGGACCAGCTTTCGACAGAGGCCCCGATGCCTCATGAGGAGACTCCATGACTGAAACCACCAGCGCAACCCTGCGCCATGCCGGCGGCGAACTCGAACTCCCGCGCATCAAGGTTGTAGAAGGGAACGAAGGCTACGACGTTTCCAAGCTGCTGAAGCAGACCGGCGCCGTCGCCTTCGACCCCGGTTTCATGAACACCGCGGCCACCACCTCGGCCATCACCTACATCGATGGTGACGCCGGCATCCTGCGCTACCGCGGCTACCCGATCGAGCAGCTGGCCCAGCACTCGAGCTTCCTGGAAGTCTCCTACCTGCTGATCTACGGCAACCTGCCGACCCCCACCGAGCTGGAGTCCTTCGACCAGCGGATCCGCCACCACACCCTGCTGCACGAGGAGCTCAAGGGCTTCTTCAGCGGCTTCCCCCGTGACGCCCACCCGATGCCGGTGCTGTCCTCGGCCGTGTCGGCGCTGTCGACGTTCTACCAGGACTCGCTGGATCCGTTCAACGCCGAGCAGGTGGAGGTGTCCACCATCCGCCTCATGGCCAAGATGCCGGTCATCGCCGCCTACGCCCACAAGAAGTCGATCGGGCAGCCCATGCTGTACCCGGACAACTCGATGAACCTGGTGGAGAACTTCCTGCGCCTGAGCTTTGGCCTGCCGGCCGAGCAGTACGAGGTGGACCCGGTCATCGCCAAGGCCCTGGACCTGCTCCTGATCCTGCACGCCGACCACGAGCAGAACTGTTCGACGTCGACCGTCCGCCTGGTCGGTTCCTCGAACGCGAACCTGTTCGCCTCCGTCTCCGCCGGCATCAACGCCCTCTTCGGCCCCGCCCACGGCGGTGCCAACGAGGCCGTCCTGAAGATGCTGCGCCAGATCCAGGCCGACGGCATCAAGCCCGAGGACTACATGGAGAAGGTCAAGAACAAGGAAGACGGCGTCCGCCTCATGGGCTTCGGGCACCGCGTCTACAAGAACTACGACCCGCGCGCCAAGATCATCAAGGCCACGGCTCACGAAGTCCTGAGCAAGCTCGGCGGAAACGACGAGCTCCTCGACATCGCCATGCGCCTTGAAGAGAAAGCCCTGGGCGATGACTACTTCATCCAGCGCAAGCTCTACCCCAACGTGGACTTCTACACCGGCCTGATCTACAAGGCCATGGGTTTCCCGGAGAAGATGTTCACCGTGCTGTTCGCCATCGGACGCCTGCCGGGCTGGATCGCCCAGTGGCGCGAGATGATCAGCGACCCCAACACGAAGATCGGCCGCCCGCGCCAGCTCTACGTCGGCGAACCGGAACGCAACTACCCGTCGCTGTAGCCCGCCCGCCGGCCACGGCGCGCGATAGACAGTACGACGCCGGCCGCGCACCTTTTGCTGAGGTGCGCGGCCGGCGTCGTACTTATGGGGGCACCGTGCCGCTGTGACCCGCGCCACGTCCCCGCCGGGACCGGTGTGGCCCGGGGCGGCCGCGGCACGTACGTGCTAAAAAAGACCAGTGCCTAAATTTGTCGACGCCGTCATCCGGCGCCAGGAAATAGTTGACGCAGTCTTCAGGATCATCGCAACGGATGGCCTCGAGCGGGCCTCGCTGCGGGAAGTTGCCGATGAAGCGCAGCTGGCCGTCGGCTCGGTGCGGCACTACTTCGCCAGCAGCGACGAGCTATTGACCCACGCGTTCGCCGTGGTGGTGGACCGAATCGTCGGCCGCCTCACCGACGCGGACTCCCGGCTGGGCGATACGCCGCCGGTTTCAGGGGAGCAGCATGCGGCCGTCCTGGCACTGCTGGGTGAGTTTCTTCCGTTGGACGAGGAACGGGCGGTTGATGCCTGCGTCTGGATGGCCTTCAAGAATGCCGCCCGGACAAGGCCGTTCCTGGCCGTCGAGGCCGACCGCAGCCACCGGGCTGTGGCCGCCGTCGTGGGCGGGCTCATCCTGGGGCTGGCCGAGGCTGAAGGCGCTGACGCCGACCACGCGGCCGGCCTCGACCAGCAGGTGCTCGTCACCGAAGCGGAACTGCTGCTGGCAGTCCTCGACGGCCTGACGATGCACGCCCTCCTGCAGCCCGAGTGGATGACGGCCGTGATGTGCAAGGATGTGCTCGAAGCCCACCTGGCGGGCCTGAACCGACGGCTGGCGGCCGGGCAGCCAGCCGTTAACGCCTCATAACAACAGGAATAGACTGAGATCGTACGTCTTGCCAAGGAGGCAATTGGATGCACCACACCGGCGGACCAGGCTGGCGGATCACGATGGATACTTCTGGTCCCATGCTCATTGCCCTCTACGTTCGTGACGCCGCCGGCTTGGACACCGCGGGACACCCGGCGCTCTGCCATGCGGCACCGAAGATCCGCGCCTCGGACCACTCCCACCTGATCGCCGAGGTTGGCGGCCCGGCTGCGCTCAAGACCGAATGGGAGGCCTGGTGGGAACAGCTGCTGAAAGACCACCCGGAAATGTCCCCCGAGCTCTCCCCTCCGGGCTTCCGTGCGTTCAGCAATTCGCCGGCCCTCCGGCGCGTGCTGCAGGCCCACTTCGGGGCCGCTTTGACGTGGGCCCGGGAACGCCTCGCCGAATACGGAACCCTCGAGGCGGAGCGCGAAGCCAACGGCAACAACGAGCTGCTGGCCGACATGGTGGAGGACCGCCTGCTTGACGTGGGACGGGCTTCAAAGGATTTCGGCCTGACGATCATCGAGCTCCCGCTTGCGGAGCCGCGGGCCTGGTATCTCGAGCCCGATAAGATCATCATGAGCCACGAGCTGTTGTCCCAGCCGGAGCTGTTCCGCAGCTACGTGCAGCCGGTGGTCGATCTCCTCGTCTGAGCCCGCCCGGTGACGGCTGACCCCGCTGGCAACTGACCCCGTTGGCAACTGAGCCCGCTGCCAACTGACCCCCGGTAGCGGTCAGGTGCCGGGGGCGTCTGCGACGGTAACCCTGACCTGGCCGGCCGGGACTTGGGCCGGCTGCCAGCCGTCGCGGGACTGCCGGTTCCAGGCGCGGCCCTCGACCTCCACGCTGGTGATTTCGAGCTCCTTGGCGTTGGCCACGGCCCACTGGCCCACAGCCCAGGCCTGGGTTCCTTCGGCCTCGACGAGCAGGGTCCGGCCGTCGGTGGACGCCGTCACGTCCCCGAGTGCAGCGGTCAGCCCTGCGGTGACGGCGGCAGGATTCCCGGCGGCGTCGGGGGAGCGCAGCGAGCAGTCCAGGCCTGCGGGCGTCTGCCCGCTCAGGGCGGAGGCGAACGCGCGGGCCATCACCTCATGCTGGGCGTAGGCCTCCGGGTACGCCGAGCGCTGGACGCGCTGGGCGGCAACGGTGATATCGAGCGACTCGTACCCGGAAACCTCGACGAGGGCATCGTAGAACGCATTGCTGGCGTGGTACGGGTCCATCACCTGCGCCGTGGTGCCCCAACCCTGGGACGGCCGCTGCTGGAACAGTCCTCGGGAGTCGGGACCGGCCTGGTCGCCATGGCCGATGTTGCGCAGTTTGGATTCCTGCATCGAGGTGGCCAGCGCGATGCTGGCGGCCCGGGCCGGAAGTCCCCGCCGGACCGCGACGGCGGTGATGAGGGAGGCGTTGGCCGCCTGGTCGGTGGAGAGGTCATCGCCGCCGCTTCCCGTGGCCGTGCAGCGTTCGGTGATCAAGGTCTCCGACCGTTGCAGGAACGTCACCGCGGTGTAGATGCCGCCCGCGACCATCGCCAGGGTCAGCAGAAGGACAATCCGGCGCCGCCAGCTCCCTCGTCGTGCCACGAAAATACTCCCTCAGGCCCCTGCGGGCTGCGTCATCGGCTTTTTCGTCGGGGCGGGTCGGCCCCGCCCGCGCGGTCTTCGCCGCCCGCCATACCGTACCAGCCGGTGCGGTCAGTTGGCGTGCAGGGCCTCGTTGAGCTCCACCGTCTGGCCCTTGCGGGGGAGGACCTCAACCTCACCAGTGGTGGAATTGCGGCGGAAGAGCAGGTTCGGAACGCCGGAAAGGTCCACGGCCTTGACGATCCGGCTGGTGTCTTCGCCGTCGGCGTCCTTGGGGCCGATCACGCGCACACGGGTGCCGGCGGTGACGTAGAGGCCTGCCTCCACCACCGAGTCGTCACCGATGCTGATGCCCACACCGGAATTGGCGCCGAGGAGGACCCGCTCGCCGAGGGAGATCTTTTCCTTGCCGCCGCCGGAGAGGGTTCCCATGATCGAGGCCCCGCCGCCGACGTCGGACCCGTCGCCGGTGATGACGCCGGCCGAGATCCGGCCCTCGACCATGGAGGTACCCAGGGTTCCGGCATTGAAGTTCACGAAGCCCTCGTGCATGACCGTGGTGCCTTCGGCCAGGTGCGCACCGAGCCGGACCCGGTCGGCGTCGGCGATCCGGACGCCGGAGGGAACGACGTAGTCCACCATGCGCGGGAACTTGTCCACGCCGAAGACCGTGACGGCGCCGCGCTTGCGCAGGCGCGCCCGGGTCAGCTCGAAGTCCTCCACGGCTGCGGGGCCGAAGTTGGTCCACACCACGTTGGGAAGCTTGCCGAAGATGCCGTCAAGGTTGATGGTGTTGGGCTGGACGAGCCGGTGGGAGAGCAGGTGCAGGCGAAGGTAGGCGTCCGCCGTGTCCGCGGGTGCCGCATCCAGGTTGATCTGGGCGAAGACAACGATCTGCTCTGTGCCCCGGTCCGGGTCAATGCCGCTGGCGGCAATGTCGATCAGCGACTGGTCCGCGTTCTTCACGTCACGCAGGTCCTCCGCGGCGACTCCGAGCGCGGGCGCCGGAAACCACACGTCCAGCACGGTGGCGTCACCGTTGCGGGTGGACACGGTGGCCACCCCGTAGCCATAGGCAGAGCGGGCGTCAGAACGGGCGTCGGCGGGCACAGCGGAAGCAGCAGTTTCAGTCATGGCCCAAGTCTAACGAGAGGCCCGTCGGGCGCTGAAACTCATGACAACCCGATTGACACGCTGCAGGGGCCTCTTGACGCCTGGAAACGGCCCCTGCAGCGACTCAGGTGGGACGGGGAGGCAAACAGATAAGGTGGAACGGTGACCCCCACGAACCCGCGCACCCCTGCCAGTGCCACCGCCAGCGTCCCTGTCCGCACACCGGTCCATCTGGACCTCCGCCAGGACGTCGCCCTGCTCACGGCCGCCCTGATCGACATCAACAGCGTCTCCGGCAACGAGGGGGTCCTGGCCGACGCCGTGGAACATGCCCTCCGCCAGCTGCCGCAGCTGGAGCTGGTCCGCGACGGCGATTCGATCATCGCCCGCACCAACCTGGGCCGGGCCGAGCGCGTCATCCTGGCCGGCCACCTGGACACCGTGCCGTTGCCCACCACCGAGGGCTCGCTGGGGACCGTGCCGGCGTACTGGCCCTCCGGGGCCCCTGGAGAGGGGATCCTCTACGGCCGCGGCGCCACTGACATGAAGGGCGGCGTCGCCGTGCAGCTGGCGCTGGCGGCCACCATGTTCGACGGCGGAGCGGAACCAGGCAAGGACGTCACGTTCGTCTTCTACGACCACGAGGAGGTCGAGGCCGTAAAGAGCGGCCTGGGCCGTCTGGTGCGCAATCACGGCTCCCTGCTCGGCGGGGACTTCGCGATCCTGCTCGAGCCGACCGACGGGACGGTGGAGGGCGGCTGCAACGGCACCAGCCGCTTCGAAGTGACCACGAACGGCGAGGCTGCCCACTCGGCCCGGGCCTGGATGGGCAGCAATGCCATCCACGCCGCGGCCCCGATCCTGGCCCGGCTGGCGGCGTATGAGCCGCAGACCGTGACGGTTGACGGCCTGGACTACCGCGAAAGCCTCAACGCCGTGAAGATCCACGGCGGCACGGCCGGGAACGTCATTCCGGACAAGTGCGTCGTGGAAATCAACTACCGCTTCGCGCCGGACAAGACCCCGGACGGAGCCGAGGCCGTCGTGCGCGAACTGCTGGACGGTTTCGACGTCATGCGCACCGACAGCGCGGCCGGCGCGAGGCCGGGCCTGCACCACCCCGCGGCGGCGTCCTTCGTCGCCGCCGTCGGCGCGGAGCCGAAGCCCAAGTACGGCTGGACCGACGTCGCACGCTTCAGTGAACTGGGCATCCCCGCGGTGAACTTTGGACCCGGCGATGCTCTGCTGGCGCACAAGGACAACGAACACGTCGAGGCGGACGCCATCCGCGAATGCCTGCGGGCGCTGCGGACCTGGCTGAGCGCCTAGCAAAGCCCAGGAACCAACGCCCAGGACACCACGACCAGGAAACAAGGCAGGAAACAAGGCGTAACGCACAAAGGGTCCGGAACCTCCGTGAGGTTCCGGACCCTTTGTGGGTGGGACGGCTTACTTGGCGGCCGGAATACCGGCGACCGGCACGTGCGCCACGCCGCCGGCGGCGCGCTTGGAGCCGCGGCGTTCGAGCCAGATGGCCAGGCGGGAGACCGCCAGGTCGATCGCGATGTAGATGGCCGCGGCCACGAAGAACACCGGGAACAGGTACTGCGGACCCAGGAAGTCAGCCATGACCTGCACGGCCCGGAGCAGCTCGCCGTAGGCGACGATGTAGCCGAGCGACGTGTCCTTCAGCAGCACCACGAGCTGCGCGACCAGGGACGGCAGCATGCGCCGGATGGCCTGCGGCAGTTCGATGGTCAGCCGGCACTGGAAGCTCGTCAGGCCGATCGCCAGGCCGGCCTCACGCTGGCCCTTGGGCAGCGACTGGACGCCGGCGCGGATGATCTCGGCGAAAATCGCCGAGTTGTAAAGGACAAGGCCGGCCACGACGGCGATGAACGAGCTGGTGGCAAAGACGAGCAGCACGAACAGCATCATGAGCACGACGGGCATGCCGCGCAGGAATTCCAGCACGATCCGGGTGGGCACCCTGATCCAGGCGTTGTCCGAGATGCGCATCAGGCACAGGAGCAGGCCCAGCGGGAAGGCAATCACGGCCGACACGGCCGCGGCGGCCAGCGTGGCGCCGATGCCGGCGGCGATCAGGGCCCAGACCTCGGGAAGCTGGAAGACCGCCCAGCGTTTGGGGTCGAAGATTCCCTGCTGGGCGAGGGTCACGACTGCCAGGACGAGGAGGCCGCCGATCACGATCACGCCGATGATGGAGCCGATCAGCGAGACCCGTCGGGCTTTGGGGCCGGGAACGTCATAGAGAACAGAGCTCATCGTGCGATCGCCACCTTTCGTTCAACGACGCTGGCGAGGAAGCCAAGCGGGATGGTTATCAGCAGGTAGAAGAATGCGATGCCGACCAGAACCCACATGACGGCGTCACCGTTGGCATTGGCCAGTTGCTTGCCCTGGCCGAAGAGTTCCAGCACATAGAACGCGCCGGCCACAGAAGAGTTCTTGACCAGGGCAATCAGAATGTTGATCAACGGCGGGATCACGGTGCGCAGGGCCTGCGGCAGGATGATCAGCGAGAGCACCTGGGTGAACTGCATGCCGATGCTGCGGGCGGCCTCCGCCTGGCCCACCGGGACACTGTTGACGCCGGAGCGCACGGCCTCGGCAATGAAGGCCGAGGTGTAGGCGCTCAGGGCGATGATGGCGGCGACCTCGAACTGCTGGAACGTGACGCCGAGGCGGGGCAGAACCACTGCGGCGAAGAAGAACGCGATGGTCAGCGGGGTGTTCCGGACGATCTCGACGTACGTCATGCTGAAGCCACGCAGCGCGGCGACGGGCGAGACACGGGCGGCAGCCAGGATGGTGCCGAAGACCAAGGCGATAATCCCCGAGACCAGGGACAGGAAAAGGGTTCGGAGAAAACCGTCCCAATACTGGGGGAGGTTTTCAATAATGACGTCCATAAGTTCCTTCAGCTGCGTTGAGGGGATTCCAGGCGAAAGACGGGAGTGGCGGCTAGTAGCGGTCGATCGTGGGAAGCGCGGGCGTGGTCTTGATGACGGTGCCGGCCGTGTCTTCCCAGGCCTTCTTGTAGGACCCGTCCTTGTCGGAGGCCTCCAGCTGGTCATTGACCCACGTGCGGAAGGCGGTGTCGTCCTTCTTCAGGCCGATGCCGTAGGGCTCTTTGGTGAAGGTCTGATCCGATGCCAGCTTGAAGGCGTCCGGTTCCTTGGACACGAAACCGGCCAGGATGACGTTGTCGGTGGTGACGGCTTCAACCTGGTGGTTCCGCAGCGGTTCCAGGCAGGCTGAGTAGGTCGCGGCCGGAACCAGGACGGCTCCGTACTTCTCCACGATCGTCGAGGCTGGCGTGGAGCCGGTCACGGAGCAGACGTTCTTGCCCTTGACGTCTTCGGGCTTGGTGATGGAGTTGTTGTCCTTGTTCACCATGAGCGCCTGTCCGGCCTCGTAGTACGGTCCGGCGAAGTCGACTTCGGCCTTGCGCTTGTCGTTGATGGTGTAGGTGGCGACGATCATGTCCACCTTGCCCTGCTTGAGGAACTGCTCGCGGTTGGCGGAGACAGTTTCGACCCACTCGATCTTGTCGGCGGGAATGCCCAGCTTGGCAGCCATCAGCTTGCCGATTTCGACGTCGAAGCCGACGGGCTTGCCGTCGAGGCCCTTCTGGCCGAAGAGCGGCTGGTCGAACTTGGTGCCGATGGTGATCTTGCCTGCGGAGGAAAGCTTGGCCATGGTGGAATCGGCGGGAAAGCTCGGCTTCTCGGCTACGGGCGGGTTGGTGGTCGTGGAGGAGCTGCCGCCACAGGCGCTCAGGCTGAGTGCCAGTGCTGCGGAAGCGGCAACCAGAAGGGATTTCCTTCGGGTCAAAAATGCCATCATGACATTCCTTTCATTGGGCGGCCGCCGTCCGGCAGCCAGGGTGCGAAAACGTAGTCGGTCAGTGTGTCAGCAGCTTGGACAGGAAATCCTTGGCCCGGCTGCTCTTGGGGTTGTTGAAGAATTCCTCGGGGGTCGCGTCCTCAACGATCTGGCCGTCGGCCATGAACACGACGCGGTCGGCCGCCTTGCGGGCGAAGCCCATCTCGTGGGTGACCACGATCATGGTCATGCCTTCTTTGGCGAGCTGGACCATGACGTCCAGGACCTCGTTGATCATTTCCGGGTCGAGGGCGGAGGTGGGCTCATCGAAGAGCATCACCTTGGGCTTCATGGCCAGGGCACGGGCGATGGCAACGCGCTGCTGTTGGCCGCCGGAGAGCTGGGCCGGAAGTTTGGGGGCCTGATGCCCGACGCCGACCCGCTCCAGGAGGGCCATGGCGTCCTTGTCGGCTTCGGACTTGGCAACGCCCTTGACCTTGATGGGGCCGAGAGTGACGTTTTCCAGAATGGTCTTGTGGGCGAACAGATTGAACGACTGGAAGACCATGCCGACGTCGGCGCGCAGCTTGGCCAGCTCCTTGCCCTCCTCGGGCAGTTCCTTGCCATCGATCTTGATGTCGCCGTCGTCGATGGTCTCGAGGCGGTTGATGGCGCGGCAGAGCGTCGACTTGCCGGAACCCGAGGGGCCGATGACAACAACAACTTCACCCTTGCGGACGTTCAGGTTGATGTCCTTCAGGACGTGCAGCTGGCCGTAATGCTTGTTCACGGCCTTCAGGGAGACGAGGGCATCGCCGGGCACTTGAGTAGTCATAGTACGAATCTAGCGAAGATTGACCAGATATGACGGCAATCACTCGTTTTGGTGCAGATCGTGATTCAAGAGATACCTGCACGTCAGGCCCCCTGCTGGACTGCGTCGGACATTCGCCGTTGACCTCGGCAAACCGCCTCGACAGGCGGCTGCGGCCGTGCGGCGCCGACGCGCCGACGCGGCGGCGGCCGAGTTCCGCGCTAGCCTATGGGCATGAGTACCGATCCGCAGCACGGCCCCAAGCAAAACCCCGAACAGAACCCGGAACAGAATCCCGGCGGAAAGCCGGCAAGGGAGGCCCGGAGCACACCGGCGCCCAACGGGATCCGCCACAAGGGTCCGCTTGAGCTGCGCCGCAAGGCCGCCAAGGTCACGATGTCCGACCAGACCTTGCTGGACACCAAAGGGCCGGGACAGTTCGTCCACACCGACCCCTGGCGCGTGCTGCGGATCCAGAGCGAGTTCGTGGAAGGATTCGGCGCGCTGGCCGATCTCGGTCCGGCAGTCAGCGTCTTCGGTTCCGCCCGCACCGTGCCGGGGAGCCCGAACTACGAGCTCGGCGTCGAGGTCGGACGCCGGCTGGCCGAGGCCGGACTGGCCGTGATCACGGGCGGCGGCCCCGGCTCGATGGAGGCCGCCAACATGGGCGCCGTGCAGGGCAACGGCGTCTCCGTGGGGCTCGGAATCGAACTGCCCTTCGAACAGGGCATGAACCAGTGGGTGGACCTGGGCATCAACTTCCGGTACTTCTTCGCCCGCAAGACCATGTTCGTCAAGTACGCCCAGGGCTTCATCGTGCTCCCCGGCGGCCTCGGCACCCTGGATGAGCTCTTCGAAGCCATGGTCCTGGTCCAAACCCGCAAGGTCACTTCCTTCCCGATCGTCCTGGTGGGAACCGCTTTCTGGAGCCCCATGCTCGAGTGGGTCCGGGACACGCTCGTCGCGGAGGGAATGGTCTCGGCCGAGGACCTGGACCTCGTGCAGGTGGTGGACGACCCCGCGCGGGCCGTCGAGCTGGTCGTGGAAGGCGCCGCCCGCCACCGGAACCCGAACGGCGGCTCCACCAACGGGACCGGCACGGCAAACATCAAGGGAACGCGGGGCTGATCCGTCCGCCTGAGCGCTCCGGCGTCCGGCTTCTGGCACGATGGTCTAGTGAGTCTCTTCCTGGTTTTCCTGGCCATTGTGCTGATCGGCGTCGCCGTCCTCCTGGGCACCGGCCTGGCACCGAAAATCTTCCGTCGCCGCCGGGACGGCGGTGCGGGCGGCTCCTTTGACGACGGTTTCGACGAGCCGGTCGCATCCCTGCCGCCGGTCCTGTTGCCTGAGCGCGCGGCCGCGGCGGACATTGACCGTCTGCGCTTCGCCGTCGGACTCCGCGGCTACCGGATGGACCAGGTGGATCAGGTCCTGGATGACCTGCGGGAGCAGATCACCGCCAGGGACCAGGAGATCGAGGCACTCGGGGAGGAACTGGAGCGCCTCCGTCCGCCGACCGAACAGCGTCCGTGAGCCGCGTGGAAGACCCGAAGACCGTCGCGGCGCCTGAGGCCCGGAAACCCCAGGGGTTGAACGCGGCCCTGTGGAGCCGCATCGCCGCCGCGGGCGCCAGGATGGCGCGGTGGCCCTGGTGGGCGCAGGTGGCCGGACTTTACATCGCCGCGAGGCTGGTCAGCGCCTGCATCTTCATGGCCGCCGCCCTGCACCAGGGCGTGAATCCGTGGTTTCCCGCCAAGCCCGACTATTGGAACTTCATCAACATCTGGGATGCCCGCTGGTACGCCCAAGCGCTGCAGGCGGGGTATCCGGCGCTCCTGCCGACCGACGACGCCGGCACCGTCCAGGAGAACACGTGGGCCTTCTACCCCCTGTTTCCCGTGCTGGGCCGGGTGGTGTCCGGGCTGACAGGCACGGGCCCGGCGTGGTCCCTGACGGCCATCGCCCTGGTCTCCGGAGTGGGTGCAGCCCTCGTGGCGTACAGAATTTTCCGGCACCGGGCCACGCACCGCACGGCGCTCTGGGGGACGGTGTTCCTGGCGGCTTTCCCGGTGGCGCCGGTGCTGCAGGTGCCCTACGCCGAATCCCTCAACCTGCTGCTCCTCGGCGCCGCGCTGCTGCTTGTCATGGAGCGCCGGTACCTGTGGGCCATGCCCGTTGTGGTCCTGATGTGCCTTTCCCGGCCTACCGGGGTTCCGTTTGCCGCGATGATGGGCCTGTTGCTGCTCTACCGTCTCTGGCAGCGCCTCACTGCGCAAACCCGTACTGCGCAAACCCGTGCTGCGCAAACCCGTGCTGCGCAGACCCGTGCTGCGCAGACCCGTGCTGCGCAGACCCGCACTGTGCAGCATCCCACGGCACAACACGCCACGGCACAACACCCCGCGAACCAGAGCCCCGCGACACAGGGCGTCACAGTGCAGCGCCGGGACGGCCTCGCCCTCCCCGGCAACGCCGAGCTGTGGTCACTGGGCGGGCTCACCGCCGTCAGCGGCATCGGTGCCCTGCTGTGGCCGGCCATCGCCTGGGCCGCGACCGGCGATCCGGGCGCCTACACCAAGACCGAAACCGCATGGCGCGGCGAAGACCTGGTGCCGTTCAAGCCATGGTTCGACGCCGGCATCATGCTCTTCGGGCCGACTTTCGGCGTGCTGGCTCCCTTCGTGTTCGTTGCCGCGTTCACGCTGCTGATGATGTCCCGGCCGGTCGTCGCCCTGGGCACCGAGCTGAGGCTCTGGTGCTGCTGCTATATGGGCTACCTGCTGGTCTTCCTGCACCCCCAGACCAGCACGTTCAGGATGCTGCTGCCGCTGTTCCCGCTCGCCCTCAGCGCCGCCCTTCTCTCGCGTTCCCGCGCCTACCGCGGCACCGTGGTGGTCATGTTCGTGCTGCTGCAGGTCGTCTGGATTGTGTGGCTGTGGGCGTGGGCGCAACTGCCGGGCGGAGGGGACTACCCGCCGTGACGCACAGCACCATTTGGCGGTGCCGGCCCGGCCTGGCGGGACGCGCTGGAAAGTCCAACGATTAGCTACGGGCGGATTGTTACGCGATAATAGAGGATAAGCAAGGACAAGAAGCACACAGTTTGTAAGCGGTTTATTTGTGAGTTTGCCGGTCACGGCAGCCTCCTGGAGCGCTGCCGGACGGCTTGATTGGCCAAGCGGACGCAGCCCGGCCGGGCTGGTATGTCAGGGACTAATGGAGGGGATATTCCTTATGGCGGCAATGAAACCACGCACCGGCGACGGCCCTATGGAAGTGACGAAAGAGGGACGAAGCCTGATCATGCGTGTTCCGCTCGAAGGCGGGGGGCGGCTTGTAGTCGAACTCAATGCCGCTGAGGCGACGAACCTCAAGGAATGCCTCGTCGGCGTCACCGAATAGCGTCACGCCAAGAGCTTCGCAACAGGGCGGGGTCCCGGCCACCAGGCTGCGGACCCCGCCCTTTGCTGTTAGCGCCCGCCCCTGCACCCGGGCTGGTGAATCCTGGCTGCTACTTCTTCACCGCGATCAGCAGGCCGTCTCCGGTGGGCAGCATGGCGGAAGCGAGACGGTCGTCGTCGCGGATGGACTTGCCGATCTGGCGCAACACCACGGTGGTGGCTTCCCGGGCGGCCGGGTTCGCGACCCGGTCCTTGTCGAGGGCATCGTTGACGATCAGCAGCCCGCCGGATTTGAGCAGCCGCACGGCCTGTTCGACGTAACTGGGGTAGTTCGGTTTGTCCGCGTCAATGAAGACGAGATCGTAGGCGCCGTCCGTAAGCCGGGGCAGGACATCCCCGGCCCGGCCCGAAATGGTGCGGGTGCGGTTGGCGGGGCTGCCGGCCTCCTGGAACGCTTCGCGCGCTGCCTTGAGGTGTTCGACGTCGACGTCGATAGTGGTCAGGACAGCCTGCGGACCCAGCCCGCGCAGGATGCACACGCCGGACACGCCTGCGCCGGTGCCGATCTCCACGGCGGTCTGTGCCTTGGACGCCGCCGCCAGCACCGTCAGCACGGCGCCCACGCCGGGGCCGATCGGGGTCACGCCAAGCTCGAAGGACCGTTCGCGCGCGTGCAACAGGACCTCATCCTCGGCAGGCAGATCTTCTGCATAGGACCAGCTCGTGGACTTATCGGCGCTCATGGGATATCGCTTTCTGGGCGGCAGGGGAGTGTTCCCTACAGCGTACTGTGTCCGGCGGGACGGGACGCGGAAGCGGCAGCACCGTGGCCCCGGCCGGAGGGGGTCGTTCTGCCTTCGGCGGAAGACCGCGGTGGATCAGGAAATTCCCAGCTTATTTTGAAATGATGGGTATCCGCTCATCCGCGTGGTGATCGGCGTCGAATGAAGGGTGCAGGAACCTGTGCAAGCAGGCACAATTCAGGCGTAGGTACCATCCACGAGGGGAGTGGACGATGTCGATTCTGGCACCTGTCCCGGCAACAGAGGCAACAGATTCAACCGGCCAGTCCCGGACCGCGGCGGAAGCCGAATGGGTCCGGCCGACCTGGGAGGAAGTGGTGACGAACCACTCCGCCAAGGTCTACCGCCTTGCGTACCGTCTGACCGGAAACAAGTACGACGCCGAGGACCTCACCCAGGAGGTGTTCGTGCGGGTCTTCCGTTCGCTCGAGAACTTCAAGCCCGGCACGCTCGATGGCTGGCTGCACCGGATCACCACCAACCTGTTCCTGGACCAGGCCCGGCGCAAGAGCCGGATCCGCTTTGATGCGTTGGCCGACGACGCCGAGTCGCGGCTGCCGGGCCGGGAGCCCGGGCCGGAGCAAAGCTTCGAATTCAACAACCTCGACGTCGATGTCCAGGCAGCGCTCGAGGAACTTCCGCCCGACTTCCGCGCCGCCGTCGTGCTGTGCGACCTCGAAGGGCTCTCCTACGACGAAGTCGCCGCCGCGCTGGACATCAAACTCGGGACCGTCCGGTCCCGGATTCACCGCGGCCGGACAATGCTCCGTGAAAAGCTCGCGCACCGCGACCCGCGCCCGGCGCAGCCGGCCAAGCAGTCCCTCAAGCCGCGGCTCAAGATGCCGCGCATCGCCGGCCTCCTCTGAACCGGTCAATGGGTCTGCTGAGACGGCTACTGGGAGCACCGGGCTGCAGGTTCTGGGGCGGACCCGGGGCTACCCGGAAATGGGCCGCCGGCCGCCACGACCACGTGGAATCGTGCGCCGAATGCCGCGCCCGGCAACAGCGCGAACGCCAGTACCTCGAGAAGCTCCGCGGCGCCGCCGTGCCCGAGGCCAGTGAGGACCTGACTGCACGGCTCCTGGCACGGACCGGTCAGCTGGCCGCGGAACGGGCGGCGGCTGAACGGACAGCCGAAGCGGAGCGGGAACAAACAGCCCCGGAAGCTACGGTGCCTGCAGCTACAGCTCCGGCACCTACGGCTCCTACACCTTCGGCACCTTCAGCTCCGGAACGGGCCATGGCGGAACGCCCCGCCCCGGCGGGCACAGCGGAAGTATTGGATACAGCGGAACGGCCGGGCGTGGCGGACGCCGCCCGGGCCGGCCATCGTCCGCGGCCCTCGGACCGGTTCCCGGCAGGACACCCCGTGCCGGGCCGGCCAGGGACCGCGGGACCGGTCGCCGGTCGCGCCGCCGCCGCGGGTCCACACGGCGTCCGTCGCCGCGGCCCGCGCCTGCCGGTGCTTGCTGTCGGCGGAGCCGTCGCCGCTTTGGCCCTCATGACCGGCACCGCGTACGTCATGGGAGGCGACGACGCGGTCCCCGCCGAAGGCGCAGGGACTGCCACCCTCGCCCACCCGGATGCCCCCGGGCTGCCCGGCAGCGGTGAGCCGCTCGGTGCAACGGAGCTGTTCGACGCCAGCGGATCCGGCGTCCCCGGCGCTGAGGGAACCGGGCCCCGTGTTGCGTTCGGCCTCGGCGGCGAGCCCGACTTCACCCCTGCCGGGACGCTGAACACCGGTGAGCTTGCTGCGTTCCGCTCGCAGGGGTGGACATGTCCGGAGCTGCGCGAGCTCGGATTCCACCTCATCTGGGCCCGTGCCGGCGTCATCTCCGGGGACGAGGTCCTGGAACTTCGCCTCACGGATGGCCGGCACTTCGCCACGGTCCTTGAGCAGCACGCTTCGCCGCGGGCGCCCGCGGCGCCCCCCGCACCCGCACGGGCCGAAGATTCGCCCATCAATGTGCTGACCGGACACGCCGCCGTGGCTGACGGCTTTATCCCGGCCCAGGCCGGCACGCCGTCGGCCGCCCCCGAACCCGGGTATGGCTTTCTTTGGGTCAACCCCGCCCCGCCCTACCGGGCCATCTACCAGACGTCGGCGGCGACATACACGTACATTTCGGACCTGCCGGCCGAGCAGGCGGACGACGGCGTTGCCGCGCTGACCCGGGTCAGCAGTGGCACTCCCGTGCCGGCCTCGCACAACGGAATTCCGGAACGGATCGAACGTGGATTGAGCCGAATCCTGGAGCACCTGGCATCGTGAGGCAGGGACGGGCCGGACATGGCCGGCATACGGACTTCGCGGAATCGTCGCCAGCCCGAGCGAGAGGGTAACCTTCCTAAAGTGCTTGGAATCAATGGACCGGAGTTCTTACTTCTGCTGATCATCGGCCTTCTGGTGATTGGTCCCAGCAGGCTGCCCGAATACACCCAAAAACTTGCCAATATTGTCAAGGAAGTGCGCCGGATGGCGTCCGGTGCGCGGGAACAGATCAAGGAAGAAGTCGGCATCGACATCGATGAGGTCGACTGGAAGAAGTACGATCCGCGCCAGTACGATCCCCGCCGCATCATCAAGGAAGCGCTCCTTGACGATGACACCAAGCCGATGAGCGCCGGGGCACCCGCAACGGTCTCCACGGCCGCTGCCGCGGCTGCTGTCGCCTCGCACCGCCCCGAGCGGGTGCTCGAGCGGCTGCCCGAGGGCGAACCGGCACCCTTCGACTCAGAGGCGACCTAGGACTTCCCGCGGCGGGCCTGCCGCAGTGCCTGCGCAGGGATGCGGGCGGGCGCTGTCAGCGGGGCTGCAGACCCAGCGGCATGCCCTTGAGGCCGCGGGGAACCGACGCCAGCCTGCCGGCGATCGCCGCCAAGGCCACGGCCGCAGGCGTCTCCGGACGGCCCAGCACCAGCGGCACTCCGGAATCCCCACCCTCACGCAGCAGGACTTCGAGCGGAATCTGGCCCAGCAGCGGCACGTCCTCACCAACAGTGGCCGAGAGGCGCCCGGCGAGCACGGCGCCGCCGCCGCTGCCGAACAGTTCCATCCTGCCGCCGTCGGGCATTTCAAGGTAGGACATGTTTTCCACGACGCCGGCCACGGTCTGGCCCGTCTGGGTGGCGATCGCACCCGCCCGCTCGGCAACATCCGCGGCGGCCGCCTGCGGGGTGGTCACGACGAGGATCTGCGCCTTGGGCAGCAGCTGGGCGACGGAGATCGCGATGTCGCCGGTGCCGGGGGGCAGGTCCAGGAAGAGGGCGTCGAGGTCGCCGAAGTAGACGTCGGTGAGGAACTGCTCCAGCGCCCGGTGCAGCATCGGGCCCCGCCACGCCACGGGCTGGTTCCCGGTGACGAACATGCCGATGGAGATGACCTTGACCCCGTAGGCCACGGGCGGCAGGATCATGTCGTCCACCCGCGTGGGGGCCTGTGTGATGCCCATCAGTGCCGGAACGGAGAAACCGTACACATCCGCGTCCACGATCCCTACACGGAGCCCCTGGGCGGCCAGGGCGCACGCCAGGTTGACCGTGACCGAGGACTTGCCCACGCCGCCCTTGCCGCTCGCGACGGCGTACACCTTGGTCAGCGAGCCCGGCGCGTTAAACGGGATGCCGCGCTGGGCGCCGGCGCCCCGCAACTGCTCCTTGAGGGCGTCGCGCTGGACCTGCGTCATGACTTTCAGGTCCACGTCCACGCCGGTGACGCCCGGGACGGCGGACAGGGCAGCCTCGGTGTCCGCCGTGATGGTTCCGCGCAGCGGGCAGCCCGCGATGGTCAGCAGCACCGCGATCCGCACGCGGCCGCCGTCGCCGATCTCAACGGACTCCACCATGCCGAGCTCGGTGATGGGGCGGCGGAGCTCAGGGTCGATCACGGTGGCAAGTGCGCCGTGCACTGCCTGTTCCAGCGGGGTGCTCATGCGGGCGATGCTCAGCTTTCGGGGATGGTGCGGTGTGCGGGCTGGCGGGTGGGATCGGCCGCGGCCCCGGAGTGGTTCGCCGACGGGTTCGGCAGTTTCCCCGAAGGGTTCCCTGTCGGGTCCTGCGAAGAGCCCTGGGCACGGTCCCTCGCCGGGTCATCGCGCTTGCCGCCGGCTTTTACCCGGGGGATTTGCTGGGTCCGGGGGCTGCGCTGCTTGTCGCGCCGCTCCTTCATCTTCTCCTTGACCTTTTCCCGCGGGGTCTCGTGGGCGCCGGCTGAAGGATCGTGGGTGCGCAGTTCCTCCTGGGCCTCCAGCATGTCCTCCAGCAGGCTGCGGAGCTCGGCGCGGACGTAATCGCGGGTGGCGACCTCGCGCAGCGCGATGCGCAGGGACGCAAGTTCCCGGGTCAGGTATTCAGTGTCGGAGAGATTGCGCTCGGCCCGCTGGCGGTCCTGCTGCAGCGAGACCTTGTCGCGGTCGTCCTGGCGGTTCTGGGCCAGCAGCAGCAGGGGCGCGGCGTAGGAGGCCTGCAGGGAGAGCATGAGGGTCAGCAGCGTGAAGCCCAGCGCCCGTGAATCGAACTGCCATTCCTCCGGCGCCCACGTGTTCCAGCCCAGCCAGAACAAGCAGAACACCGTCATGTACATCAGGAACGCGGGGGTGCCCATGAAACGGGCGAAGCCTTCCGTGGCATGGCCGAAGGCGTCCGGGTCGGGACGGAAGTTGGGCAGGATACGCTGCCGGCCGCTTAGTGGCGTGTCGAGGCCGCCGGTGGTCCTGCCGCCAGGGCGGACATTGGAGGTCCGTGGTGCTGTGGGATCAGCCAATGCGGCCTCCAAGCTTTCTTATCGGGGCATCGTCCTCGTGGGCGCGCCAGTCGTCCGGCAACAGATGATCAAGCACGTCGTCAACAGTCACCGCCCCCACAAGCCGTCCGTCATCGTTGACAACTGGAAGCGAGTTGAGGTTGTACGTTGCCAGCGCGCGGGCAACCTCGCTGATGTGGGCCTGGTCGGAGACCGGCTCCAGGCTTTTGTCCACCAGATTGCCCAGCGGCTCCGGCGGCGGAAAGCGCAGGAGCTGCTGGATATGGACGACGCCGAGGAATCGTCCCGTCGGCGTCTCCAACGGGGGCCGGGCGACGAAGATCGACGACGCCAGGGCGGGGGAGAGTTCCTCCCGGCGTACGTGCGCGAGTGCCTCGGCGACGGTTGCTTCCGGGGGCAGGATCACCGGCACGGGCGTCATGAGCCCGCCGGCGGTGTCCTCGTCGTATTCGAGCAGGCGGCGGACGTCTTCGGCGCCTTCGGGTTCCATCAACTGCAGGAGTTCTTCAGCCTGGGCGCTGGGGAGTTCGGCGAGGAGGTCGGCGGCGTCGTCCGGATCCATCTCCTCGAGGACGTCGGCGGCGCGGTTGACGTCCAGGGCGGAGAGGATCTCCACCTGGTCACCTTCGCGCATCTCCTGCAGGACGTCCGCGAGCCGTTCGTCCTGGAGTTCGCTCGCAACCTCGAAGCGGCGCTTGTCGCTCATTTCCTGCAGGGCCTCGGCGAAGTCGGCGGGCTTGAGGTCCTCGTGCGTGGCCACGAACTGGGTGGCGGCCTGGGGCTCGGTCTTGGCGCCTTGCCGGGCATCGGCCCAGTCGATGATGAGGGTTTCATTGCGGCGCAGCCGGCTCAGGGGCGAGAGGGAGTGGCCGCGGCGGACGAAGAGCTTGCTGACGAACCAGTCGCCGGAGCGGTGCCGGTCCATGGCGATGTCCTCGATGGTTGCGTCGCCGCTGCCGTCCGCAAGGGTCACCCGGCGGTCGAACATTTCGGCCACCACGAGGGTTTCCGCGCCGCGCTGTTCGAAACGGCGAAGATTGACCAGCCCGGTGCAGATGACCTGGGTCTGGTCTATGGACGTAATCCGGGTCATCGGCACGAAGACGCGCTTCTTGCCGGGGACCTCGACGACGATGCCCACCACGTGCGGGGCGCCCCTGGTTCCGCGGGAGAGCACCACGACGTCGCGCAGCCGACCCAGACGGTCACCCAATGGGTCGAAGACGTCCAGTCCGAGGAGGCGCGCGACAAACACTCGCGAAAGATTCGTGCTCACCCCTACAGGCTACCGAGTCTGCTCTCTTTTAGCTGAATTTCCAGCCGCACACCAGCCCGATGGGTGAGAATGGGCATATGTCAAACATTTTTGGTGCTCCCAGGGCCGGTGCCCCCAACGGCTCGGACGAGGCCCGCACCGTCCCGAGAGGCGACGTTGTCGGTTCCTACAACTCCTACCTGGATGCCCAGAAGGCGGTGGACTACCTGGCTGACCAGCAGTTCCCCGTGCAGATGGTGTCGATCGTGGGCAATGACCTGAAGATGGTCGAGCGGGTGACCGGCCGGCTTACCTACCCCCGAGTCGCCCTCTCCGGCGCCCTCAGCGGCATGTGGTTCGGCCTGTTCGTCGGCGTCATGCTGTCCTTCTTCTCCACAACCCCCGGTTATTTCTCGATTGTGACGTCAGTGCTGATGGGTGCAGCGTTCTTCATGCTGTTTGGCATCGTCACCTACGCCATGCAGCGCGGCAAGCGTGACTTCACCTCAACCAGCCAGGTGGTGGCGACCAATTACGACGTCGTGGTCTCCTTCGAGGCCGCCGGCGAAGCGCGGCGCCTGCTCCACCAGCTGCCCATGACGGCGCACGACGCGTCCGGTGCCGCGGCCGGCGGTTTCGCGCAGCACGACTACCGCCATCAGGCACCGCAGCAGCCCGGCCCGCAGCAGCCGGGACAGCAGACCCATGCGCCGCAGCGCCCCGCGGGCTGGAACGACCCGTACGGCCAGAGAACGCCGGAGACCGGCGCAGACCCGGCCGGACAGTATCAGGGCGGTGCACCCCAGCAGGAGGGCCCCGCAGGCCCCGCTCCGACGGCACCGGCCGCGGCTGAGGAGGCGGCGGCCCGCCCGGCCGGCCCGGCCGGCCGCGTTTCCGGGGTGAGCTATCCGGATCTCCCCGACGGCCGCCCGCAGTACGGGGTCAGGGTCACGGACAGCGAGAAGCCCGCGGCAGGCCAGGACGGCCAGCAGCACTGATTCAGGCAGGAAACAGCAGCAAGTAGCAGCAAATAGCAGCAAGAAGGGAGCGCCCCGGTGCGGGGACGCTCCCTTTCTTGCTGCTATATACTGCCTGGCTGACCTACGGCGTCTGGCCGTCCACTTCCAGGTAGATGCCCGCCATCCAGGACTCGACGTCGTCGGCCTTGCGCGGCAGTGCGGCGCTGAGGTTGACCGGGCCGTCGGCCGTCATGAGAATGTCGTCCTCGATCCGGACGCCGATGCCGCGGTATTCCTCGGGGATGCCGATGTCCTCGTTCTTGAAGTACAGGCCGGGTTCGATCGTGAACACCATGCCGGGCGTGAGCACGCCGTCGAGGTAGAGTTCCCGCTTCGCCTGGGCGCAGTCGTGGACGTCGAGGCCGAGGTGGTGGCTGGTGCCGTGCGGCATCCACCGGCGGTGCTGCTGGCCCTCGGTGCTCACGGCTTCCTCGACGGAGACGGGCAGGAGGCCCCATTCGGCGAGCCGCTCGGCCAGCACCGTGGTGGCTGCGGTGTGGATGTCCCGGAACTTGGTGCCCGGCTGGGCCGCGGCAAAGCCGGCGTCGGCGGCGTCGAGCACTGCCTCGTAGACCTTGCGCTGGACCTCGGAGAACTTGCCGTTGGCCGGCAGGGTGCGGGTGATGTCCGCGGTGTAGAGGGAGTCGGCCTCGACTCCGGCGTCCAGGAGCAGCAGTTCGCCGGCGTTGATCTTGCCGGTGTTCCGGGTCCAGTGCAGCACGGTGGCGTTGTTGCCGGAGGCGGCGATGGTGTCGTAGCCGAGCTCGTTGCCTTCCTCGCGGGCCCGGGCGAAGAACGCCCCTTCCACGACGCGCTCGCCGCGGTGGTGGGTCAGCGCCCGCGGGATCGCCTTGACCACCTCCGTGAAGCCGGCCACGGTGGCGGCGACGGCGATCTTCATCTGTTCGATTTCCCACTCGTCCTTGAGCAGGCGCAGTTCCGAGAGGGCCTCTGTGAGTTTCTCGTCCAGGGCGTCGAGCACACTCAGGTCGAGGTTGTCGGGGTCCTTGGCCGTGTTGTAGCGGGCAGTGTCGACGAGGGCATCAATGTTCTCGTCAACCTTGCGGACCAGCCTGATGGAGATTCCGCCGATCTCCGGCGCACCGACATTCTTGGTGATGGCCAGTTCGAGTTCGGCGATGTCGGCCGTGTCCAGTCCCAGCTTGGCCTTGAACTCGGCCAGGGTCGGGCGTGCGCCGATCCAGAACTCCCCGGAGCGGGAATCGGCGTAGAACTGCTCGGTGTCGCGGCCGGCCAACGGGCGGAAGTACAGCGTGGCGTGGTGGTTTCCGCCGTCGTCGCCGGTGCCCTCCGCGACCGGTTCCAGGATCAGGACCGCATCAGGTTCGTGGTCCAGGCCGAGGCCGGTGAGGTGCGCGAAGGCGGAGTGCGGCCGGAAGCGGTAGTCGCAGTCGTTCGAGCGGACCTTCAGCGGGCCGGCGGGGATGACCAGGCGTTCACCTTTGAACTGGCCTGAGATGGAGCGGCGCCGGCCTGCGGCGTGGCCCGCGACGGCGTCCCGCTCGGGGAGCTGTTGCGAGGCCGGCGCCCAGTTGCTGGCCATGAAGGCCTTGAAGGCGTCGGAGCTGGGCCGCTGCGAGCGGTTGTTAACGCGCTCTTCGAGGGGCTGGGAAGCGGAGACTAGGGTGTTATCTGCATCGTTCACCGTCCCATAGTCTCACCAGCGCCGCGGCTTAGGCCAACGGCGCGCTCGCGGTGCAGGGCCGCTGCAGGGCCCCGGCACGAAGGGGCCGAGGCTTTGGATCCTGCCATCTACTAGGCTGGTGAGGTGAGGATCGACCTGCATGCGCACTCCAACGTTTCCGACGGCACCCAGGCGCCGGCCGGC
Source organism: Arthrobacter sp. 05T410 (assembly GCF_056396505.1). Classification (NCBI taxonomy): domain Bacteria; kingdom Bacillati; phylum Actinomycetota; class Actinomycetes; order Micrococcales; family Micrococcaceae; genus Arthrobacter; species Arthrobacter sp. 05T410. The sequence goes on from NZ_JBFTLP010000012.1 coordinate 95,169, forward strand.
GTCATGGAGTCCGCCGCCGCCGCGGGCCTCGACGTCGTCGCCCTGACCGATCACGATTCCACTGCCGGGTGGGCGGAGGCCGCCGTCGCAGCCCGGAAAGCCGGGGTCGCGCTGGTCCCGGGGATGGAGATCTCCTGCCGCACCGCGGAAGGCATCAGCGTTCACCTGCTCAGCTACCTCCACGACCCCGCGCATCCCGGGCTGCTTGAGGAAATCACCAAGTCCAAGGACGCCCGGCACACGAGGGCGCAGAAGATGGTCACCCTTTTGTCGGAGGACTACCCGTTGACATGGGACGACGTGATTCATCACGTCGCGCCGGGTGCCACCCTGGGCCGCCCCCACATCGCCGACGCGCTCGTCGCGGCCGGTGTGGTGGAAGACCGGGCCGAGGCTTTTGGTTCCATCCTCACAGCACGCTCGCGCTACTGGGTCCAGCACTATGCGCCGGAGCCGGCGCTCGCCGTCGAACTGGTCCGTGCAGCCGGGGGCGTCCCGGTGTTCGCCCACCCAGTGGCATCCGCCCGCGGCCGGATCGTGGGGGAGGGGACCTACCGGGAGATGATCGATGCCGGCCTGGCCGGCCTGGAAATCTACCACCGGGACAACCCCGAGGAGGGCCGGACGTTCCTGCGCCGCATCGCCGAACGCTATGGCCTGCTGATCACAGGGTCCTCCGATTACCACGGCGCGGGAAAGCCGAACCTGCTGGGCGAGAATCTGACCTCCGCAGAAGTCTTTGCCCGGATCGAGGAACTGGGCACGGGCTCGTCCGTGGTGCGCTGAGACCCAGTCCGCTGAGACCCTGGACCCGTGTTGAGCTATCACTTAGCGTCCCTATGAGGCCCCCCAGGACCCGAATAGCCGCCACAAGTGTTAGCGCAACGGGCGGGAACGGCGGGGCGTGGTGAGGGCGGCGGGTCAGAGGGTCGGGAAAGACGTGAACTGCGCCTGCGCGGCCAGGCGTTTGGCCATCACGTCGATGGCCGGCTGGTTCTGGTCCACGCACACGAACCTGCGGTCGAGTTTCGCGGCCACGGACCCGAGCGTGCCGGAACCTGCGAAGAAGTCCAGGCACCAGTCGCCCGGCCGGCTCGAGGCCGCAACCACGCGGCGGATCAGCCCCTCCGGCTTCTGCGTCGGGTAGCCGGTTTTCTCCTTGCCGGTCGGCGAAACGATCGTGTGCCACCACACGTCCGTGGGCAGCTTGCCGAGCTCGCGCTTGGCGGGGGTCACCAGTCCGGGCGCCATGTAGGGCTCACGGTCCACCTCGGCGCTGTCGAAGTGGTACTTCGCCGGGTTCTTGACGTAGACGAGGATGTTGTCGTGCTTGGTGGGCCAGCGGTACTTGGCCCGTGCACCGTAGTCATACGCCCAGATGATCTCGTTCAGGAAGCATTCGCGGCCGAAGATCGCGTCCAGCATGACCTTTGCGTAGTGCACCTCGCGGTAGTCCAGGTGCAGGTACAGGGTGCCGTCGTCGGCCAGGAGCCGCCAGGCCTCCACGAGCCGGGGCTCGAGGAAGGACCAGTAGTCGCTGAACGCGTCGTCGTACTTGTGCAGGGCGCCCTTGATGGTGTCGTAGGACCGGCCCTTGAACCCGACGCGGTCACCCTCGCCGCCGGCGTTGAGCACCATCCTGGTTTCCTGGCGCCGCTGGACCCGGCCGGTGTTGAAGGGCGGGTCCACGTAAATCAGTGTGAAGGCGCCGTCCGGCAGCGTGGGGAGGTATTCCGCGTTGTCCGCGTGAACCACCAGGTTGCTGCCGTCCGGCGCCCAGACGGTGTCAGTCATGGAGGGGATTAGGCCTCGGCGCCGCTCGGCTGTGCGTCGCCGCCGGCCACTACCTCGCCGTTGCGGCGGCGGGTGCGGGTCCGGCGCCGGGCACGGGTCGCCCGGTCCACCTCGGTGGGGGCCTTCGCCGGCGCGGCGGCAGCAGCTTCCGGTCCCTGTCCGTTCGCAGTGGACGCCGTGGCGGCATCGGCCTCGGCGGGACGGCGACGGCGGTCGCCGGAGCGTCCGCCGGCTTCGGTGCCGCTGCGGCGCGAGTCACGTCCGCCGGTCCGGCTGCCCTCGCGGGCACCGTCACGGCTGCTCGTGCGGCTGCCTTCACGGGCGCCGTCACGGCTGCTCGTGCGGCTGCCGTCCTTTGCGCCGTCCTTTCCGCCGTCCTTTGCGCTGGTGCGCGAGTTCTTCTTGCCGGTCTCGCCGAGGTCTTCGAGGACCTCCGCGTCGACCCCGGCCAGCACACGCTTGTCGCGCGGCAGCCGGCCCTTGGTGCCTGCGGGGATGTCGAGTTCCTCGAACAGGTGGGGCGAGGATGAGTAGGTTTCCACGGGCTCGGGGTAGCTCAGGCCGAGGGCCTTGTTGATGAGCCCCCAGCGCGGCATGTCGTCCCAGTCGACAAAGGTCACGGCGGTGCCCTTGTTGCCGGCGCGGCCGGTGCGGCCCACGCGGTGCAGGTAGATCTTCTCGTCTTCGACGCACTGGTAGTTGATCACGTGGGTGACGTCGTCGACGTCGATGCCGCGGGCGGCGACGTCGGTGGCAACGAGGACGTCCACCTTGTTGTTGCGGAAGGCGCGCAGCGCCTGTTCGCGGGCGCCCTGCCCGAGGTCACCGTGGATGGCGGCCGCAGCAAAACCGCGGTCCACCAGTTCCTCGGCCACCTTCGCGGCGGTGCGCTTGGTCTTGGTGAAGATGATGGTCCGGCCGCGTCCGCGGGCCTGCAGGATGCGGGCCACCACTTCCACCTTGTCCATGCTGTGGGCACGGTAGATCAGCTGGCGGATATCGCGCTTGGTCAGGCCCTCGTCGTCCGGGTCCGCGGCGCGGATGTGTGTCGGCTGGGTCATGTAGCGGCGGGCCATGGCGATGACCGGGCCGGGCATGGTGGCGGAGAACAGGAGCGTCTGGCGGACCGCGGGCGTGCCTGCGATCAGGGTCTCGACGTCCGGCAGGAACCCGAGGTCCAGCATCTCGTCGGCTTCGTCGAGGATAACGATCTTGACGTTCTTCAGGCTCAGGTGCTTCTGCTTGAAGAGGTCGATCAGGCGGCCGGGGGTACCGACGACAACCTCGACGCCGTTCTGCAGCGCCTCGACCTGCGGCTCGTAAGCGCGGCCACCGTAGATGGTGGCGATGCGGGCGTTGCGCTTCTTGGCGGCGTTTTCGAGGTCTTTGGCTACCTGGACGGCGAGCTCGCGGGTGGGCACGATCACCAGGGCCTGCGGGGCGCCGGGAACGGCCAGTTTGTCGAAGCCGGCGTCGTCGCGGCCGACGACGCGCTGCAGCGCCGGGATGCCGAAGCCGAGGGTCTTGCCAGTACCGGTCTTGGCCTGGCCGATGATGTCATGCCCTGCCAGTGCGACCGGCAGGGTCATGGCTTGGATCGGGAAGGGGTGGGTGATGCCGGCGTCGGCCAGGGACTCCACGATGTCGGCACGGACATTGAAGTCGGCAAAGGTCTTCTCGGCAATCTCGTGCGGCTTTTCGTCCGAGATGATGGTCTCTTCGGGCTCGATGGTCTCCGTGCCGGACTCATCGGTCAGAAGCTGGTGCGTGTGCAATTCACTCACAGGGGAGTTTCCTTATTCATTTTGGGCTGCGCTGCTTGCTCAACGGGGCCGGCCGTGGTGGCCGTTCCGGAGCACGCTCAGGCGCGCAAGCAATTCCAGTGGAAGCCGATCGCGGGCTATCTAAATGCTGGCACTGGGGACCAGCGGGTGTATCTCAAGATCGCGTAGGGGCGGGCTTGTTGAATTCGAAAATCATGGAAATCAACGACCGGGCATCCATTTCTACCTCTTCAGTCTAGCTGTACAAGGCGTGGATCCTCGACTGGGCGGGTGATTGCGCCTCGGGAAGTGACCGGGAGGGCGGCCGGGAGCGCTGGCTGGCGACGGCGTGGGGACGGCGTGAGGACGGCCAGCGGGCCGTCAACGGACCGATAGCCGGCCGTCAGCCCACGAGCTCCAACTGGATTTCCCGCGTGACGATGTCCGAGGACACCACCCGGACCCGGACTTTGGTGCCCGGTTCCAGCTCGCCGGGGCAGCGTGCGGTCACGGCGGGCTCGGCGATCTGGACGATCCCGGACGGGCCGTTTCCGTTGCCGTTGGTCTTCCCGCCGTTGCCGTTGCTGGTGCCGTTGGTGCCCTTGGCCGGCTTGGGACCGGAGATGACGACAGCGTCGAATTCCTGGCCGACGTGGTTGACGAGCAGGGCCGCCTCAACGGTGTCCAGCGCCAGCCGCTCCAGTTTTGCCGCCAACTGGTCCGAGGTAGCCATGATCGCCGGGAGGGAGGGCAGCGCGGCCCTGGCCCAGGCAGGAACTTCGGTGCCGTTGCTCAGGGCCTCACAGATTACCAGCACGAAGCGGTCGACCAGCCGCCGCAGCGGTGCCGTGGAATGGGCGTACGCGGCGCCGATGGCGGACTGGACGGCGGCGTTGGGCACTGTGCCGTCGAAGGGTGTGTATCCGGCACCGCGGAAGAGCATCCCGGCCGAATGCACAATGGCCAGCTGCCGGGGGTCCGTCGGGTCAAGGGTCCGCAGGTACTCGCCGTAGCGCATTTCCCCGTCCCAGGGCTTGCCGAGGGCGTGGGTCTGCCGGTGGAAGTGGCGCAGTGATGCCTCGTCCGGGGCGGGCATGGTGCGCAGGATGCCGACTTTGCCCTGGAGCATGAGCGCCGCGGCGGCCATCCCGGTCATGAGTGAAATCTGGGCGTTCCAGTCCTCCACCGGCAGCGGCGGGGCCGCTACGATCCGGTAGCCGCCGTCGGGCAGTTGCTGGATCTCCTGTTCCGGCATGTTCAGGCTCGCGCCGCCGCGGAGTCGTTCCAGTTCCACCCGTTTGAGGCCTACTTCTTTCAGCAGCTGCAGCACGGGCGCCGCGGTGCCGGCGTCGAGCTCGGCCTGGACGCCTTTGTAGTTGAGCTTCGCGCGGCTGCGGACCTGTGCCCGGCGCACGAGGACCGAGGCGACCTCTGCCGCGGCGTCGAGCTCGAACTCCCAGACGAACGCCGCGCACAGCTGCCCGGCGAGCAGGCTGCCGGCGGCCTCGCTGATAATCTCCGGATGCAGCGGAATCCGGCCGTCCGGGGTGTAGAAGGTCTGGCCGCGGCGCCGGGTCTCGGCGTCCAGCGCCCCGCCCGGGGCGACAAAGGAGGGGACGTCGGCGATGGCGTAGAAGACCTTGTAGCCGCCGTTGCTCCGTTCGATAAACAGGGCCTGGTCCAGGTCGGTGGACGATGCCGGATCGATAGTCACGAACTCGAGGTGCGTGAGGTCAAGGTCCGGGAGCTTGTGCTCGGCCACCGCCGCCTCCGCGTCGCGCAGCACATCCTCGGGGAACGGGCCGGGCAGTTCCAGCGTGGTGCGCAACGCCTTGAGTGCCCCGGCAAGCTGGTTCTGCTGCTCGTGGACACTGGGGGTCAGGCGATGATGTGACACGAAAATCAGGGTAGCCCGATTTCCGCTATTAGTCTTGGATGATGAGCGCAACTGCGGACGATCCTGCCCTCTACAACAGCTTCCTTGCCGACCTGCTGGGAGTCTTGGCGTACGGCGAGCTTTCCGCCTTCGAGCGGCTGTCCTCGAGTGCCCGGTATTCGCCCACGCTGCATGACCGTGCGTTGCTGGGCAGGATGGCGGTGGTCGAGTTCCAGCATTACGAACTCGTCCGAATCCGGCTCGAACACATGGGCCTGGATACGGAGGCCGCCATGCTGCCGTTCCAGCCCTCGGTGGACCACTTCCACGAACGCACGCGCCCGTCGGACTGGTACGAGGCCCTCATGAAGGCCTACGTGATCGACACGGTCGCCGCGGACTTTTACGGCGTCGTGGGCCGGTACGTCGACGCCGCGACCCGTGAGTTGATCGGGCAGGTCCGCTCCACCGGTGAGTCCACGGCCGTGCTGCAGGCGCGCATCAAGGCGGCCCTGGCCGATGACCCCCGGCTGGCGTCGCGCCTGGCGTTGTGGGCCAGGCGTCTGCTGGGGGAAGTACTGAACCACGCCCAGCGTGTCAGCGCCGAGCACGCGTTCCTCGGCGGACTGTCGGGGCTGGACGACGCCGGCGCCCGGGCGCTGGTCAACGGCCTGGCGGCCGAACTCGCAGCGAATCACGCGCGCCGGATGACGGAGCTGGGTCTCGCCGGATAGTTTCAGTGCCGGCCGGCATTACGGGCTGGGGACCTGCTTAGGATGCGGCGGCGTCCAGCGCCGCCAGCAAGGCTCCGGCGGCGTGGGCCGGATCAGTGGCGTCGGTGATCGCCCGGACCACGACGATCCGCCGGGCACCGGCATCGACTACCTGCTCCACGTTACTGAGGTCGATCCCGCCGATCGCGAACCACGGCAGCACGCTTTCGTCGACCTTGCCGGTTCCCTCCGCGTCCGCCCCGCCGATCGCCTGGGCGGCGTAGCGCACCAGATCGAGGCCGACGGCGCGTCCGGGCTTGGTGGGCGTCGCCCACACGGGGCCCACACAGAAATAATCGAGCCCTTTGCGGCCTGGCGCGGCAGCGATGGCGGCGTCCACCTGCTTCGGGCTGTGGGTGGACAGGCCGATCACGGCATCCTTGCCGAGAAAGCCGCGGGCGGCGTCGAGCGAAATGTCCTTCTGGCCGACATGGAACACCGGAGCCCCGGACAGGGAGGCGATGTCCGCCCGGTCATTGACGGCCCACAGCCGCCCGTGGCGCTGCGCCGCGGTGTGCAGGACCTCCAGCAGTTCCAGCTCCTCGGAGGCCTCGAGCGACTTGTCGCGCAACTGGATGATGTCCACGCCGCCGGCGAAGGCGGCGTCCACAAAGTCCTCGAAGTCGCCGCGGTCCCTGCGGGCGTCGGTGCAGAGATAGAGGCGGGCGGTGGTGTGGAGGGGGTCCTGGCTCATGGGACCAGCCTAGTTCCTCTAAACTGGGCGCATACCGCGGGAGCCCGCAGCAGCCATGTCGCCGCTGCCCGGCTGAGAGGGCGTCAGAGCCGACCGCTTGACCTGATCCGGCTAGTACCGGCGTAGGGAAGGAATTCTTCATGGGCACACGAGCAGGCCGTGCGGCCGGAGCCGCAAATGACGCCGACGCCCAGGTTTGTGACACGGGGCCCGGTACCGCAGAGGGAATCATCGCGGGGGATACGACTGCCGACGTGGCCGTGATCGGCGGCGGGGTGATCGGCCATGGCATCGCGTTCGAGGCCATCCGCTCGGGGCGATCCGTGGTCCTGATCGATGATGCTCCCGGCAGCGGAGCCAGCTGGGCCGCGGCCGGCATGCTGGCCCCCGTGAGTGAACTGCACTACCAGGAGGAACAGCTCCTGGGACTGATGCTTGAGGCCTCCCGGTTGTGGCCAGGATTCGCTGCGGCTCTCGACGCCGGTGCCGCCGGCGCGGATTCCCCGGCGGGTACCGGCTACTTAACGACGCCGACCCTGGCGGTGGGGGCCGACGCGGCGGACCGGCGCGCGCTCGCGGACTTGAGGGAAGTCCAGAAGGCATGCGGCCTGGCCGTGGAGCCACTGACAGTGCGCGAGGCGCGCACCCGGGAGCCCCTCCTGAGTCCCGGCATCTCGTGTGCCTTCGACATCCCGGCCGACCACCAGGTGGACCCCCGCCTGCTGATCACCCGGCTCGCCGGCGTGCTCGGTGCGGAAGGCGGCAGCTTCGTCCGGCGGCGCGCGGCAGGCCTGCTGTGGCAGGACGGACAGGTGGCGGGTGTGCGGTTGGCCGGCGGCGGTACCGTACGGGCTGCCGAGACCGTGGTCGCCAACGGGCTCGGCGCCGCCGCGCTCGAGGAGCTACCGGCCGGGCTGGTGCTGCCGCTGCGGCCCGTCTACGGCGACATCCTCCGGCTCCGCGTGCCTCCGCATCTGCAACCGCTGCTCACGGCCACCGTGCGGGGCATGGTGCGCGGCATCCCGGTGTACATCGTCCCCCGCCAGGACGGCACCGTGGTGATCGGGGCCACCCAGCGGGAGGATGGACCGTCGGATCCGCACGCGGTTTCCGCCGGCGGCATTTACCAGCTGCTGCGGGATGCCCAGCAGCTGGTGCCTGCGGTCGCCGAGCTGGAGCTTTTGGAAGCCACGGCGCGGGCGCGGCCCGGAACCCCGGACAATGCCCCGCTGCTGGGGCGGGTCGCACAAGCGGACGGCGGCGACGTCCCGGGACTCATCATCGCCACAGGATTCTTCCGGCACGGCGTCCTGCTGACCCCCGCCGCTGCCGCCGTGTGCCGGCAACTCATGGATTTCACGCCGGACCCGCGCTGGGCAGGGTTCCGCCCCGACCGTTTTTCCCGCATCCCGGTTACGTCCGGGGACAGCCCCAAGAAGGAAGCAGCATGAACATCCGACTTAACGGAACGGATCAGAGCGTCGCCGACGGCGCCTCCGTCTCCACACTCGTCAGCCAGCTCACTGGCCGGAGCATCGGCCCCGACGGCCGCGCCGCCGACGGGCGGAAGCTCGGTGTCGCCGTCGCCCGCAACGCCGAAGTGGTGCCGCGCAGCCAGTGGCACGCCACGGCGCTCGCCGACGGCGACGACGTCGAACTTGTCACGGCAGTCCAAGGAGGATGACCAGCATGAACGAGACGACGTTCGCAGGAACACAGGCCGTCCCCAAGACCGGTGCGGTGGCCGATCCGTTCGTGGTCGACGGCGTAAGGCTCGGCTCCCGCCTCATCATGGGAACCGGCGGTGCGCCGAGCCTGGACGGGCTCGGGGCGGCGCTGGTGGCGTCCGGGACGGAGCTGACCACGGTGGCGATACGCCGCTATTCGCCGGCGGAGACGGGCTCGCTGTTCCAGCTGCTCGAGGACCATCAGATCCGGGTACTGCCCAACACGGCAGGCTGCTTCACCGCCAAGGACGCCGTCCTCACCGCCGAGCTGGCGCGGGAGGCCCTGGAAACGGACTGGGTCAAGCTCGAAGTCATTGCCGACGAGCACACACTGCTGCCGGACGCCGTCGAACTCGTGGACGCAACCGAACAGCTCGTGGCCCGAGGCTTCAAGGTCTTCGCCTACACGAACGACGACCCCGTGCTTGCCCTCCGGCTCGAAAACCTCGGCGCGACGGCCGTGATGCCGTTGGGCGCCCCGATCGGCACCGGACTGGGCATCCTGAACCCGCACAACATCGAGCTGATCGTCTCGCGCGCGTCCGTGCCCGTGGTGCTGGATGCCGGGATCGGCACGGCCTCGGACGCTGCCCTGGCGATGGAACTCGGCTGCGACGCCGTGCTGTTGGCTACGGCGGTGACCCGTGCGCAGAATCCGGTGCTCATGGGCGAGGCCTTCAAACATGCCGTCATCGCCGGCAGGCTGGCGAAAGCGGCCGGCAGGATCCCGCGGCGGGAACACGCACTGGCGTCCTCGGCAATGGAAGGCCGGGCCGAGTTCCTCTAACGCCGTTCCTCTGAAGCCCCCCGGGATCGGGCCGGCTGGCCCGGTTCCCCGGGCCAGCATCCCCAAGAGCTCCAACGAGTCCTCACCCCATGGCTCGCACAAGGCCGTCATTGCCGAAAGCGGGCACCTAAATATCGAGCAACTAAATATAGCGAGCACCTAAATAACTGGGCGCTACTGGTGGGGGCGGAAGTATCTGTTCCGGCGGGGTGTCCGGGCGGGGTCGAGGTGGGGTGGCGGGATGAACCAGGGGATGCCGGTGCGCATCTGGATGCTCCAGTGTTCCTTGTGGATCACGTGGTGGTGATGGGAGCAGAGCAGGGTGCCGTTGCCGGTTCCGGTGGTTCCGCCGCGGGACCAGTAGGTGATGTGGTGGGCCTCGCACCAGGGGGCCGGGATCGTGCATTGGGGGAAGGCGCAGCCCCGGTCCCGGGCCGTGATGGCCTTGCGGATGTGGGGCGGGAAGATGCGGGAGGCGCGGCCGATGTCCAGGACCTGGCCCTCGCTGCCGAGGACGACCGGGATGATGTCGGCGTCGCAGGCGAGCTTGCGGATGGTGCCGGCGGTGACGGGGCCGGTGAACAGCAGCGTCCCGGTGCCGTGCCTGGTTCCGGTGCCGTGCTGTGCGGTGTTGGCATGGGTGCCTGCTTCGGCGGGAGTCGTCCCGAGCCGGGTGAGCAGGTCGCGGTAGTCGATGGTGGCCATGACCTGGGGCCGGAGCCCGCCCGCGGCGGGCAGCCCTCCGGCGGCGAGGGCCGCCTTACACGCGCCGACCAGGCCGTCGAGCAGCCGTTGGGGCCGGGAGCGGAGGTCCAGGGACGGCAGTGACGGGTCCTCTCGCGTGGCGGGCTCCGCAGCCGGGCCTGGCGCATCCGTCGCCGCGGACCCGTCACCCGGTCCGGCCTGCGCCGTGTTGCCGGTGGCGGTGCCCTGGCCGGTGTCGGGGCCGGTGCGGGGGTTGGTGGCGGTGTTCATCACGGTGATCAGGTGTTCGAACTGGTCCGTGGTGGCGAAGATTTCCAGGTGCTGCAGGCCGTGCCGGGGTTTGCGGAGGAA